>JAGQIT010000606.1 GCA_020431135.1 Myxococcales bacterium
GGCGAGGAAGGCGCTCTTCGCCCGGCTCGCCGCGAGCGCGCGGTCGCGGGCCTCCGTGAGCTCGTGGGTAGCGAGGGCGAGCTCGTCGCCCATGATGTTGAGGCCGATCGCCAGGGCGTTGACGATCCAGTCGTCGTCCTCGATGAGCGCGACCTTGCGGTCGTACTCGAGGGCCGTGAGGCTGGTGACGACGGCCAGCATCTCCTCGAGGCGCTCGCTGATCTGGGCGAGGCGCCCCTCCGACTCCTGGACGCGGCGGTCGACGAGCTCGGCTGCGCGGGCGACCAGCTCGAGGCGGTCCGCGAGCGACGCGCCTTCGTTCGCGTCGCCTGTGAGACAGCGCTCGATCGTCGCCAAGTGCTCGGCGACCGCCTTGTCATGGTCCTTCGTTGTCACGCTCAGAACCGAGGACTCGAGTATAGACCCCGCCTCGCCGGGATTGCGCCGTCTGCATGCGGCTCTAGGCGCGGGCGTTTATGATCCTGGGCGCTGTCGCGGTGCCGCGGGGGCGTCGGCAAAGACCTCTGCTCTTCGCCGAGGGGCTGGTGTACCCTCGCCGAGGAGAGCCATGTCGGTCACGCGCGAGCACGAGTGGATCCTGGTCGGCTGCGGCCTGATCGCCCACGCGGACGAGATCATCGATATCGGCGAGTGGGACGCCATGCTCCGGCTCCTTGCAGAGGTCGTCGCCGAGGACGAGCGCGAGGTCTGGAAGGGGCTCCTCGCCGATCAGGGGGCAGTGGAGGAGCGCTTCGCAGAACTGTCGCCTCCGGACCCCACCCACCACGAGGCGATCCTCCGGCGCTGCTGGGCGATGGCGCTGGTCGACGGCGGCGACTCGGAGATCGAGGCGACGGTGTACGAGCGCATCGCTCGAGCGCTCGGCGTCGACGACGACGACGCGGCGCGCTGGCGCGAGGCATGGACCGCGGCGGCGCTCGAGCGCGCGGAGCTCGTCGCTGGGCTCGCGGCCGCCTTCGCCAACCTCGACGGCCACCTCGACTTCAACGAGGCCATCCACTTCGACAACCTGCTCGAGCGCCTGCCGCTGCCGATGGGGCGGCGCCTCGAGCTCGCCAACCTCCTGCACAAGCCGCCGAAGCTCGCGCCCCTAGTCCGGGTTCTCGGCGGGTACGAGCCCGACGAGCGCGTCCAGGTGCTCCACCAGCTGATGCCGCTGGTCCGCGCGAGTCAGCGCGGCGGCAGCGAGATCGCGGCGCTCCTCCTCCTCGCCGAGCAGGTCGACGTGCCGCGCGCGACGATCGAGGGGCTCCTGGGCCCGCGCAGCGCCGACTAGCGCTCCTGTGCGGCCTCGCCGGCTGCGCGGAGACGCGCGCGCGGCCGCTCGGCGGCGCGGAGTGTCCTCGCGCGACGCTTCGCGCGGCCCGGCGCGCGTCGGGTGGGACCGCCGCCTACGTGTCCGCTGCGGACGCACGGCGTCCGTGGTGAGGTCCTCGCGCGGTCGGGGTGGGGCGGGGCCCTACTTGTCCGCGGCGCCCTCGGGCGGCGCAGGGAAGGGCCCGTAGCTGACGAGGTCGTTGATGCCGACCTCCTCGATCGCCGCGAGCTCGCCGAGGCGCTTGAGGTCGACGCGCTCGCGATCGCCGAGGAGGCTGATCACCAGCGGCGCCTCGGCGAAGCGGCCGGCGAAGCGGCGCAGCGCCTCGAGGTCGAGGCCGCTGATCGTCGCCAGCTCGGCCGGCCGCGGGTCGCCGGCGCTGCCGCTGCGCTCCCAGGCGTAGACGGTCCACGGCCGGCTCCGCGGGGTGATCCGATCGATGCGGTAGTCCTCGCCGAGGGCGGTCTTGCTCGCCGCGAAGCGCTCGGCGGAGATCGGCGCGCCGCGGACGAGGTCGACCATCAGGCGGAGGGCGTCGACGGCCTTGTCGCCCTGGGTGCCGAGGTAGCCGCGGAGGGCGGCGGCGTCGATCGGCCGCTCGCCGGCGGCGACGCGGGCGAAGGCGCGGTAGGCGAGGCCGCGGGCCTCGCGGATCTCCTGGAAGATCAGGCCGCTCATGTCGCCGCCGAGCACCTGGTCGAAGAGGCGGGCGTGGCCGCGCTCCTCGAGGGCGAGCGGCGGCTGCGGGAGGACGAGCTGGATCTTCGCCTGGGCGACGTCCTTGTGGGTGAAGAAGAGGGTCGGGCGCTTGGTCTCGCGGTAGCGATCGGCGACCCGCGGGCGCAGCGACTTGTGGTCGCGGCCGAGGACCGCGGCGTCGCGCAGGGAGTCCGGCGCGCGCGGGCCGAAGTAGAGGGTCGCGTGCGCGAGGTCGGGGAGCTCGCGGAGCTCGCGGGCCAGCTGCTTGCCTGTCGCCTTGGCCAGCTTCTTGTTGCTCGGCTCGGCGAGGTAGGGGCTCGCCTTGCCGCGGCTCGCGTAGGCGGCGAGCGCCCCGGCGACGAAGTCCGGCTCCTCGAGGGCGTCCTTGCGCCGGCTCAGGGTGTCGGCGAGGAGGCCCTTGACCGTGTCGTCGTCGAAGCTCGGCGCGCGCAGCCACTGGTCGACGAGGGCGACGCTGGCCTCGAGGTTGCGGTCGATGCCGGTGATCGTGATCGTCGTCTCGACGTCGTCGCAGGAGGTGTGGACGGTGGTCCCGAGGTGGAAGAGCTTGCGCTGGAGGGCGGCCGCGTCGAGGTCGCCGGCGCCCGCGAGGTCGGCGAGCTCGAGGGCGTAGCAGAGCAGCGGCCGCCGGCGCTCACCGACGGCGAAGCGGTAGCTCAGCGAGAAGAGGTCGCTGAGGTCGTTGGTGGCGGCGAAGAGCGGCCCGGCCGGGAGCTCGCCGCGGGTGTAGTGCTCGCCCTCGCGGAGCCACTCGGGCTCGATCGGCGCGACCTCCTGGCCGACGATCGCGGCCGCGAAGGCGCTGCGTCGGCTCGGATCGAGGGGCACCGGCGTGATCTTCGGCTTCGGGATCGCCGGCGGCTTGTGCTCGCCCTGGCGCCGGTAGACGACCGCCCGATCGTCGCCGAGGTAGCGCTTGGCGACGCGGACGACGTCGGCCTTGGTCACCGCCCGCAGGCGCTCGGTGTGGGCCGCGGCCTCGGCCCACGGCTTGCCGAGGATGTAGGCCTCGGCCATCTTCCACACGCGGGCGCCGGTCGACTCGAGCTGGGCCTTGTCGGCGATCTCGGCGTGGAGGACGATCGCCGCGAGCTCCTGCTCGTCGAAGTCGCCCTTCTTCACCCTGTCGACGACGCCGAGGAGGAGCTGCTCGACCTCCTCGAGGGGCTGGCCGTCGCGCGCCGTCGCGGCCAGGCCCCAGTAGCCGGCCTCCTTCAGCGCCTCGCCCTGCGAGGCGGCGTCGGGGACCTTCTGCTCGAGGAGGAGGTCGACGTTGAGGAGGCCGCTGGCGGCGTTGTCGACGAGCATGTCGAGGACCTCGAGCGCCGGCGCGTCGGCGTGGTTGGCGTCGACGGTCTGCCAGCTCACCCAGACGGTCTGCTCGCCCTCGGCGACGAGCTCCTCAAAGACCCGGCCCTTGAGGGGCGGCAGCGCGGCCTTCGTCGGCTCCGGGAGGGCCTTCGGCGCCCAGCCGGCGAAGTGCTCCTCGAGCACCGGCAGCGCCGTCGCGGCGTCGATGTCCCCGGCGAGGATCACCGCGACGTTGTTCGGCGCGTACCAGCGCGCGAAGTAGCCGACCATGTCGCCGTACGCCGGCGTCTTGAGGTGGTCGACGGCGCCGATCGTCGTCTGCGTGCCGTAGGGGTGCTGCGGGAAGAGGAGGCGGCGGGTGCTCTCCCAGACGCGCTCCTCGGGGTCGTCGAGCGAGATGTTCTTCTCCTCGTAGACCGCCTCGAGCTCCGGGTAGAAGAGGCGGAAGATCGGGTGCTGGAGGCGATCGGCCTCGATCTCCGCCCACTGGCGCAGGCGGTTGCGCGGCACCTTGGCGACGTAGACGGTCTCCTCGTCGGAGGTGAAGGCGTTGACCCCGGTGATCCCGAGCTCGGCGTAGACGCGGTCGATCTCGTTGGGGATCGAGGTCGCCGCGGTCGCCTGGGTCGCGGCGTCGATCTCGGCGAGGATCTTCGCCCGCGCCGCGGCGTCGTCGGTCGCCCGCAGGTCGTCGTAGAGCGCCGCGACCTCGGCGACGTGCGGCGCCTCGGCGGCGTGGTCGAGGGTGCCGAGCCGCTCGGAGCCCTTGAAGAGCATGTGCTCGAGGTAGTGGGCGAGGCCGGTCGAGTCGGCGGGATCGTTGCGGCTGCCGGTGCGCACGGCGATCCACGCGGCGAAGCTCGGCTCCTGGCGGTCGGTGCTGATGTAGACC
>JAGQIT010000607.1:0-200 GCA_020431135.1 Myxococcales bacterium
GCGAGGACCAGGCCGATCCGCGGGCCCCAGCGGAACGAGCACGCGTCGATGACCTGGCCGGCCGCGCTCGGGCCGTTGTAGTAGAAGGCCTCGTCGCACTTCTCGCGCGGGAAGCGGGCAGAGAAGCCGACGCCGAGATCGAGGAACACCGGCCCGCCGAGGCCGATGTAGGCGCCCGGGCCCGCGTTCCACTCGCCGAC
>JAGQIT010000607.1:330-1234 GCA_020431135.1 Myxococcales bacterium
TAGGTGGCGCGGAAGTCCTGGCTGAAGATGAAGATCGTGTCGGAGACGCCGAGGCCGAAGGCGAGGCCGTTGGCGACGAAGTAGCTCGCGCCGAGGCCGAGGTGGACCTGCGTCAGGTTCGAGGTGAAGCCGGCGCCGAGGCCCACGGAGGGCATTAGGATGCCGCGTCGCCACGGGCGGTTGCCGTCGTCCGGGGGCCGCGCGTCGGCGGTCGACGTCACGCCGAGCAGCGCGAGGGCGACGGCGTAGGGGAGGCAGCGGCGGAGCATGGCGCGGGAGCCATGGTCGCGCGTGGGACGCGAGCGGGTCAACCACGGGAGTGTGGGCTGGATCGCAGGCTCACGCGGCCAAAGAGCCGCGCGGCCGCGTCCGCGAGCTATCCGCGACGGGCACGCGTCAGCGAGCGTCGGGGGCGGGGGCGGCGGTGGTCCGCGGCGGCGCGGAGATCCGGCGCCGCTCGAGCGTCGCCGGACGTCTGAGCGTCATGGGCTCGGGGGCTCGCCGTGTCGAGGGGCGTCGGAGCGGAATTGCCTCCCGCGTGGCGGAAGGGCCAGGCTCGCTGGGGATGGCCCGTGGCGAGCGACGCGGCGGCGCGGAGCTGTCGCTGGGCCGCTGTCGCGTGCGCGCGCCGAGGGGCCAGCCGACGTGAGGATGATGTCCATGGCGCAGTCGCTGTGGTGAGTCCATCGTCGGTGAGGCACGCCGACATCGGGAGCTCGTCGGCGGCCAGGGACCGCGTCGCGGCGCACGATTCGCGGATCGTGCGCGCGCCCGGTGCACTTGCTGCGCTTGGGCCCGCGGCAGGCCGCGCGGATTGTTGGTGGATGCGACGCCGCCTCGCCCCGCTCGTTCTCCGCCTCTCGCTCCTCGGCCTCGGCCTCGTCCTCGGCGCCTGCGGTGACGA
>JAGQIT010000607.1:1308-3184 GCA_020431135.1 Myxococcales bacterium
CTCGGGCACCTCGGGCTCCACAACGAGCACGACCTCCGACGGCACCGGCTGGGTGACGACCACCTCGGGGGGCGTGCCGTGGATGCACGAGTGCCCGGACGGGACCACGACCTCCTACCTCGAGGATCCCTACGATCCGTCGCCGTGCTCGTACGGCGAGGGCTCCAACGCCTTCGAGTTCTGCTCCTGCCGCTACCACGAGCTGTGCATCGCCGGCGTCCGCCTCTTCTTCCCCAGCGGCATGAGCGGCTGGTACGAGGCGGGCACCTGCGCGGCGCCCTGCGAGACCTCCGCGGACTGCCCCGCCGCGCCGGCGGGCGGGACCGCGGTCCCGGAGTGCCGTGATATCGCCGGCGAGAAGTGGTGCGTTCTCGACTGCTCTGGGGGCAAGACGTGCGCCGCGGGGACCTGCTCCGAGCCGCCGGAGGAGATCTGCGTCGGCACGTACGTGCCCTAGGAGGCTCTCACATGCCCTCGTCGCCGCCAGGCGTCGACGAAGCTCGCAGTGCGCCCGCCGCCGCGGCGACGCCGAGAACGCTGGCGCGCGGGAGGGGCTGCTAGCAGCCGCGATCGTCCTCGCTGCACCCCGTCACCGCGGTCGACGATCGCTGCGCGAGCGCACGCGGGGCTTGCGGGCGTCCTCGACGGCGGGTTCCGGCGGTCCCGAGCGCGCGGCTCTCAGAGCGCGCGGCGCTGGACCCAGAGGCGCTCGCCGTCGGCCATCGTCAGCGAGCCGGTGATGTAGATGTTGCGCTCGCTGTCGGTGGTCACGCCGAGGGCGCGGGCCGAGGTGACCCCGTCCTCGACGAGCTCGGTCACCGACCAGATCTCGGAGCCGTCGGCAGGATCGAACTTGGCGATCCAGGCGGCGCCGGCCTCGAGGGCGTCGCCCGCCTCGCCGACGACGATCACCTCGCCGGCGCTGTCGATGGTGATCGCGAGCGCCCGCTGGTAGCCGGTCTCGTCGCGGGTGATCGACCAGGCGACGGCGCCGTCGTCGGCCCCGAGGCGGCCGATCCAGGCGGAGGTCGGCCCGTCCGGGTAGCCGAGGATCCCGACCGAGCCGATCGCCGCGGCGACGATCGGATCGCCGCTGGCGGTGACGGCGACGCCGTGGGCGATCCCCGGGTCGTCGGTGAGGGTCTGGGTCCAGACCGGCGCGAGGTCGCCGTCGTAGCGGCCGACCCAGATCCGCGCGGCGTCGGCGGCCGGGCGGATCCCGGCGGCGACGATCGACGCGCCGTCGGGGTGGAGGGCGAGCGCCTGAGCGCTGGCGTGCCAGGGATCGCCGTCGCCCTCGACCCAGGTCATCTCGAGCGGCGCGCCCGCGCCGGTCATGTGCTCGAGCCAGATCACCGCGTCGTCGTTCATCGGCGCCCCGCCGTAGACCTGACCGGCGACGACCAGGGAGCCGTCGTCGCGGGCGGTGACGCCGTAGGCGGCGTCGTCGGCGAAGTTGGTGCCGCTCTCGGTGGTCGTCCAGAGGACCGTCGCGTCGCTGGCGATCGCCCGCACCCAGAGATCGCCGTTGTCGCCGGCGATCTGGTTCTGGCCGGCGACGACGACCGCGTCGGCGCCGAGCGGGGCGATCGCGAGGCCGCGATCAAAGCCCGAGATCTCCTCGTCGTGGACCAGCGTCCACACCTGCGCGCCGTCGCGGGTGATCTTGCGGACGAAGACGTCGAGGTTGGTGAAGGCGCCTGGGTGTGTGCTCGCGGGGCCCTCGATCCAGCCGGCGACGTAGACGTGATCGTCGCCGCCGATCGTGATCCCGCGGCCGCCCGCGGCGTCGCCCTCGGGCGCGTCGACGAGGTGGTTCCAGGCGACGGCGCCGGGCTCCCGCGGCTCCGCGCCGGTGTCGGCGTCGGTGTCGGTG
>JAGQIT010000608.1 GCA_020431135.1 Myxococcales bacterium
TGCTGCTCGAGCACCTCGCCCAGGCGGGTCGAGAGCGCGGCGTCGAGCGCTTCATCGCCGAGGTGCTGCTCCCGGCCTACGCCGAGCAGGGCGCCGACGAGCAGCGCACGGCCCTCCTCTGGCTGCGCGACGAGGTCGACCTCGCGGCCCTCGCCGCCGACGCGCCGGAGCTCGTCGACCGCCTGCGCGCGGCGCCGCTGCTGCGCGGCCACGACGGCGAGCTGCGCCCGGCGGCCGCGCTCTACGACCCCGGCGACGACGCGTCGCTCCTCGATCAGCACTCGCTGGTCCCCGACTTCGACTTCTACGCCGACGATCGCGAGCGATGGCGCCGCTTCTTCGCCTGGCTCGGCCTGCGCGAGACGCCGCAGGCCGCGGCCCTCGTCCGCCACGTCGACGCCCTGCGCGAGCAGGCGAGCGCTGATCTCGACGGCGCTGAGGAGCGCCTGCGCGATCTCCTGCGCTACCTCCACGAGCTGTGGCCGCTGCTCCACGAGCGCGATCCGGAGGACGCCGCCGCCTTCGCCGAGGCCCTGCGCGAGCGCGCCTGGCTGCCGCCGATCCGCCTGGCGCCGATGGCCGTCGCCTTCGCGGCGCCCCAGCCCCGCCTCTACCGCGGCGACGAGCTCACCCGGGCCTCGCAGCTCAGCCTCGTCGCCAGCCAGCGGCCGGCCCTCGACGCCGACGATCAGCTCCTCGACGCCGAATTCCTGGCGGCGATCGGCGTCGCCGCCGAGCCGCCGCCCGCGGCCGTCGCCGCCCACCTCGCGGTCCTCCGCGATCGCTGGGCCGAGGCCGATCACGGCGGCCTCGCGCCGGCGCAGCTCGAGGTAGGACGCCTCGGAGAGCAGCGCATCGGGCTCGATCCACGCCGGCGATGCGCGCAGCGGGAGCACGGCGAGCGCGCTGGCGCCAAGGGGCGCAGAGGGGGTGACGACGGCGCAGGTTCGTTTCATGGGTGGTGACCTCTCGCTATGGGGTGAGCACAGTGACGTCGCGGAAGCCGGGGGCCGCGGGGATCGTCGTCGCCGCGGCCTCGCCGACGACGAAGGGGACCTCGAGGAGCGGCCCGAGGGGCGCGCCCTTGTTCGAGTTCTCCTCCGTGAACTCGGCGCGCAGGCGGTAGTCGCCGGGCTCCAGCGGCGCGCCGAGGGCGTCGACGAGCTCCCAGGTGAGGGCCGTCGTTCGGTGGCCGCCGCGGGTCGCGGAGGTGATCGCGTCGGCGCTGGCGTCTCCGGAGGCGGCGCGCCAGCGGACGAGGTGCTCGCGGCGGACCGCGGCCCACAGCGCGAGCGTGCGGACGTAGGCGCCGTCGCCCCGCTCGACCCAGATCGCGCCGACGTTGCGGTCGCCGTACTTGCCGTCGTAGGTCCGGGTCCGCAGCTGGACGTAAGCCTCGCCCGGAGCGGCGGCCTCGAGCTGGAGGTCGAAGGCGAAGGGATCGCCCGCGCCGCGGCGGTAGACCTCGACGGCGATCGCGTTGTCACCGGCGTGGAGCCCCGCGCCGTCGATCGCGAAGCGGAGGTAGCGGCGGCCCTCATCGCCCGCTGCCTCGACCTCGGCGGCGCCGTCGACGAGGTTGCTGCTCACGACGGCGGCGCCATTGAGGTAGATCGCGGCGGCGTCAGCCCGCCGGAGGTGGAGCAGGGCGGACGTCGGCGGGGTCGTCACGGCGAAGGTCGTCCGCGCGTAGACGGCGATCGGCGCGGCCGTCGACGTAACCTCGGTCTCGAGATCGCTGGCGCCGGCGCCCCCGAGCGGCGCGGTCGCCTCGGCCCAGGCGCTGTCGTCGAAGCCGGCCTCGCGCCAGCCCGCCGGCGGCGCGTCGGTGGAGACGCGCCACGACGCGCGGGCCGGGACGAGGAGCAGGTCGTCGGCGGAGCCGTCGCTGTCGTCCCCGGCGCTCGTCGACGGGGGCGCCGGCGCGGGTTGATCGCCGCTCCCGGCGCTCCCTGTGGATGTCTCTCCGGACATGGTCGTGTCGGCGACGTCGAAGGCGTCGGTCGCGGCCCCGGCGATCTCGAGCCCGCCGGACGGCGCGCAGCCGACGGAGGCGAGCACCAGCAGCAGGGTCGTCAGTTGCAGCCGCATCCGCCTCCGTCGCCGCCGAGGCCGCCCGCCGAGCCCTCGCGATAGTCGAGCGCGTGGTTCGGCCCGAGGTCGAGGTCGAGGTCGTCCTCGAGC
>JAGQIT010000042.1 GCA_020431135.1 Myxococcales bacterium
TCGACGCCGACGAGGAGGACGCCGCCGCCATCATCCACTGCCTGTGGAAGAGCGGCACAAACTCCGGCGTCTGGGGCGCCCTCCAGCCAACCCTCGCCGCCGTCAGTCCCGAACTCACAGGACCCGACGGCTGCAACGCAGGCTTCCTCCGCGACGACGCCTGGCTCCTCCCAATCCTCGTCTCCCACGGACACCCCGGCGACGGCGACCCCGTGAAGTGGGCCGCAAAGCTCGCCGCCTCCAAGGCCGGCGACATGAACCCCGTCGTCCCCGTCGCCATCCTCGATCCCCAGACCGACCCCGGGAACCCCCCTGGATGTCAGGAGGGACCCGGCGACTACACAGGCGGCTACCACGACATCGTCGCCCAGTTCCCCTTCGGCGTCGTCGGCGACCTCTGCGAGCCCTTCACGCCCCCCATCCTCGAGGCCGTCGACTACATCGCCCACGTCTGTAAGGTCGGCGAGATCCCCGACTGACCGTTGCCGTCATTCCTGCCCGGTTTCCACCTCGTGCGCCTCAGTCGGCGGACGTGACTCGGGGTGATCAAATCGACCCGCGTCGAGGGACTCGAGGATGTCTCGCGGCAGCGCTGGCCGGATATGTTCTTCAAGCGCCTCCCTGGTCAGCTGATAGGCGCCGTCTGGACCCGCGAAGAAGCGCCTCACCGACTCGAGATCGGGGTAGTGCAGCGGTTGGTGGAAGAACGAGTTGAGCTGCTCGAACAGCATGAAGACGAACATGATCGAGCGCAGCGAGACCTCGACCGTCCGCTCGGCGGGGACGGACTCAAGCGCGAACTCAACCCGATCTTTGGGGCTCGCACCATCCCATGTGGCCCCAGCGTCGATCGCTGGGCGGCGAGGTCGCCAGGGATCACCCTCCTCCGGGGCGAAGAAGAACGGGTGGTTCGGATGCTCGAACCTCGTCCCGTCAAATGCCTTGTTAATGTCTTCGGGGAGAGCGTTGTCGAGCAACCCATAATAAACGACTGTAATCAGGTCATCAGCTCCGTTGGGTTGAAGGATGAACCGCTCAACGCAGCGAAGTGACCGAGGGAAGGTCGAAGCACGAAAGAACCTCTCGAACTCCTGCAGCGACTTGTAAACGTAGAGCAACGCTCGCAGCGACACCGTGGTCTCGCGTCCGCGCTCGATGGTATCGAGACCATACTCAACTTGATCACGGATTGACGTATACTGATTCATCACTTCTACTCGACGCTAGTCATTCTTATGGAACGTGGGGTTCCGCCCGCTCAGGTCGACGTTTCCGTGGAACACATACTCTCGCGCGCCAGTCTTCTCGACCGTGCTGATCGTATATTGGTCCGCGGTGCCCGCTTCCTGATGCGCACGTCCGGCTCCGGCACTACACACGCAAGAACGCGATCATTTCGGGTGCGACGGGTTCCATGCGCCCGGCGCAACCCGTCCCTGCGACCCGACGGGGACCATCGCGCGACGCTCCAACGTCCATAACCGACGATCACGACACCGCGCTCACACGCGTGCTGTTCAGCCGATGTCCTCCGGGCGCTCAGCGCTGGAACATCTCGTCGACCTGCACGGTGCGGATGTCGCCGGGCTGGATGCTGAGCGGGTAGCGGGCGATCGACTCGTCCTCCGCCATCACGGACGCTGGCTTCGGCGCGTCGTAGGTGATCGGCGTCGGCTGTCCGCTCGTGAGCTGCTTCGCCAGGCCCTCGGGGTCGCCGGTGACGATCGCGATCTTCAGGTTCTGACTCTGGAGGTGCGTTCGGATCGCCGCGTTGACCTCCTCGAGGGTCAGCTCGTCCATCACCGCGCGGAAGCGCTCGAGGTGCGACGCGTCGAGGCCGTAGAAGCGGTCGTCGATCGCGTAGCCGAGCCGCGACGAGGTGGTGTCGGCGAAGTGCAGCGCGTACTTGCGGAGGAACGCGCGCGTGAGCTCGAACTCCTCGGGCGTCATGCCGCGCTCGATCAGCGCGTCGAGCTGCGGATCATCGAGGCGGTCGGCGGCGACCCCCGCGAGATCGGCGAGCGCGCGACGGCCCTCAGTCTCCGCGAGGCGTCGGCTGATCCGCGCCGTGCCCTCGCGGGCGAGGAGGCGCAGGGCCGCCTCCGCGCGGCCGTTGCACGCGGCCGCGGCGTACCACGCTCGGACGCGCTCCTCGGCCGGCGCGCGGTGGGTCGCGCTGGCGACGAGGACCGGCGCGAAGGCGACCTCGCCGTGGAGATCGCCGATGAGGCGGCGGATCTCGAACCACAGCGAGAGCTCGCGCGTGACCACGGGATCGAGGAACCAGCGGACGACGATCGGCGCGGTCGCAGGCCCCAGGGTGGGGATCGCCTCGCAGGTCGCGTGCGGCTGCGGCGTCGCGCTAGCGAGGAGCGCGGCCATGAGTGCGGCGAGCACCGCTCGAGCTTGCCGCGCGGCGGCCTCGACGACAAGCATGCCGCGGGCGTCGGGGCCGTGCTAGCTTGCCGCTGCCGTGCAGATCGCCCCGCTCACCGTCGCCCTCGCGCTCGCCCTCGGGCCCGCGCAAGATCCGACGCCGGACGCCGCTACCCCGGCGGGCGCGCCCGCCGGTGCTCGTGACTACGCAGGGCCCGCGGCGATCGAAGCTCCCGCGCAGCCCGTCGCGCCGGCGGTCGTGGCCGTCCCCGCCGAGCCCCCCGTCGAGGCGACCGCCTCTGGCGCAGAGGAGGGCGGCGACGCCTCCTACGACGGCGAGGACGACGATCCGCTCTTCGACGACGAGGACGACGGGTTCATCGCCGAGGACTACGATCCGCTCCGCGACAGCCCCGAGGCGCTCAAGGCCAAGGGCTGGGTCCGCTCGGGGATCGTCTTCACGGTCGTCGGCGGGGTCCTGGCGATCGGCGGGACGATCATGGCCTTCACCGATCCCTGCGATCTGAGCGCCGGAAACGGCTGCCAAGAGCTCGCCCGCGATCGCGCCGCCCAGTCGATGGCGATCCCCGGCGCGGCGATGCTCGCCGGCGGGATCGCGATGCTCGTCGTCGGCAAGCGCCAAGAGAAGAAGCTCCGCGCGTCTCTCCAGGCGCTCCGTCGCGGCGGCGGCCTCAGCCTGAGCCTCTCCTTCTGAGCAGAGGGCGTCGCGTTGGAGATCGAGGCCGGCCACGTCGATCGCGGGTCGCCGCTCCTGGGTCTGTGCGCCGCGGCCTTCGAGCGGCGCGGCGCGGCCGTCATCGTCCGCGACGGCGACGCGAATTGGATCCGCCGCATGTCGACGGACGAGGGCGGCGGCTTCGAGGTCGTCGTCGCGGGTTTGCCGAACCTCCTCCATGAGCTCGCCCACGCCGCGCAGCGCGGCGGCCTCGACGACGACCACGGCTTTGACTACGGGAAGATCCCGCTCCGCCTCGATCGCCCAGAGCACCGCGCCGATCTCTGGGAGGAGTTCGCTGCCGCGGTGGTCTCCTGCGCCTATGTCGATGGCTCAACGGCGGCCATCGACGCGTGGTTCGCCGAGCAGATCGAGATCCAAGGGGTCTTCTACGGGGTCGGGGACGATCTCGACGCGCTCTGGGCGCTCCTCGACGCGGCCCTGCGCGCCCACCCAGAGGAGGCCGAGGGGGCGCTCGATCGCGCGTACGAGGCCTGCGAGGCCTGGCTCCGCGAGGCCGGGGCTTCGGAGGCCCTCTCTCGGCCCATACGACGTTTTTCGGCCGCTTATCTGTGGAGGCGCTACTCGCGCGGGCGCCGCAGCAAATCTCTTTGAGTGTGCGCCTTGCCCGCACGAAACCACCGCGTCATCGTGGTGGTCTCAGGGGGAGCACCTATGTCCGTCATGCGCATCGCCCGCGTCTCGATCCCTGCGCTCGCGCTGGTTGGCGCCTACGTCGGCGGCGTCGCCGAGGCTCACGCCGCCTGGGGTGGTCTCAGCGCCGAGAACCTCGTGACGTCGGTGGCGCACACCACCTTCCATCACTGCGTCAGCGACGTCTCGCTCTTCGGCGGGGTCTTCGCCAGCCCGATGGCGGAGGGGGTGAGCTGCCAGAGCTCGTGGCTCTTTGATCTCGGGGCCCTCGGGCTCTTCTTCACGACCGTCGTCGTGATCATGCGGATGCGCCTGCGGGCCGAGGAGAACCGCCTCGATCTCGCCCGCCGCTACGTCGAGCAGGGAATCGAGCCGCCCGGCAATTTGTTCCCGTCGGCGGCCCGCTCGGATCTCCGCCGCGGCGTCGTTCTCATCTTCGCCGGCCTCGGTCTCCTCGCCACGGCCGGCGGCGGCGGCCAGCTCGGCCCGGTCGGCCTCATCCCCGGCTTCATCGGCCTCGGCTACATCGTCTCCTACGCGCTCTCACAGCGGCTCGGCCGCAAAAGTAAGGCAAACAACGCATGATCCGCCGCTCCCTCGATCGCGCCCTCCCGTGGACGGAAGCCCTCGTCGATCGCCCGACGCGGCCGTTGGTGCCCGTCGGCGATCTCGAGGACAGCCAGCTCATCGAGCGGGCGAGTCACCACGGTGACGGCCGCGCGTTCGCGGAGCTGATCCGCCGGCATCAGGGGAAGGTCCGCGGCCTCCTCCTCCGCCTCGCGGGGGATCGGACCCTCGCCGACGATCTCGCCCAGGAGGCGTTCCTCCGGGCCTACCGCGGCCTCGCCGGCTTCGAGGGGCGGGCTCGCTTCTCCACCTGGCTCTACCGGATCGCCTACAACGTCTACCTGAACCACCGCGCGCGGACCAAGGTCCACGCGGCGCTCCCGGAGAACTTCGAGAACGGGACGGCGGCGCCCGAGTCGGCGCTGAGCCAGTCGCGCTCCGATCTCCGCCGCGATCTCGTCGCGGCGATCGGCGCCCTCCCTGAACGCTACCGCGCGGTCATCATGCTGTATTACCTTGAGGACGTGTCCTATCCGGAGATCGCAGAGATCCTCGACCTCCCTCTCGGTACCGTGAAGACCCATCTCCACCGGGCGAAGCGGCTCCTCCGCACGCACATGCACGGCTGGGGGACCGGAGGTCGTCGTGGCTGAGCCGACGAGGGAGGCGCTTGAGGAGCACCTCTACTCGCTCGAGCTGCGTCCGGCGCAGCTCCGCCGCGATCCCTACGGCGACGAGTGGCTCGGTCAAGAGTGGCGCGCGCTCGTGGCGACGCACCCCGAGTTCGTCGCGGTTGTCCGTCGCTTCGTCGAGGAGGAGCTCGAGCTCTACGACAGCGTCCGCGGGCAGGCCGACGCCTTCTTCACGGCGCGGGTGATCGAGGCGACCTCGCCCGAGGAGATCGCCGGCGCCGGCCTGGCGCCGCGCTACCGCTCGTGGGTGCTTGCATGTGCATACGCGATGGCCTTCGGCGTCGCCGTGATGATCGCCGCTCCCTGGCTTAAGGGACAGGGCTATGCGAGCTGGTCGGCGGTCGTCCATGACCTGGTCTCGCACGAGCTCGGCGAGGCCCGCGGCGACGTTCCGTGGTTCGCGTTGGCGCTCGCTGCCGCTGTCATCGCCGTCGTCGCGGTGGCGACGCGCCGCGGCCGGGACGAGTCGAGCGCGACCCGCTAGGACGCGGTCCCGCCGCTCTCCACACGCTCGCGCTCGGTCAGCGCCGCTTCGCAGCGCGGGACCCACGGGCCCCTCGCCCGGGCTGTGGGGTACGCGCGAATCGAGCGGAGGCGGACGGTCGACAGGGGGCGATCTCGCGTGGGATGCTCGCCGCGCGCGTGGCGATCCGCGCTTCGGTCGCTCGGCCGCTCGCGCAGCCGCGCGAACGCGAGGAAACGTGATCTTCTGCACATGTGAAAATTCCTCGATGACGCGCTCCGTTGCATACTTCCGCCGAACCGCCGTCCAAGGACGCCAGGAGTCAAACGTGGCCATTTCAGCATTCGTCCATCGTCTTGCACTCGGAACCGCGCTCGCCGCCGGGACGCTCGCCGCAGCGCCCAGCGCGCACGCTGGCGAAGCGGTCAACATCCTGGTCCTCAAGGAGAACGGGGTCGGCTCGGCCGCGCAGGCCCAGGGCTTCATCGATCGTCTGATGGCCCAGGCGGCCAAGGTCAACGGGTGGGCCGCCGCGGCTGGCAAGTACGCGACCACCCGGACCGCGGCCGAGGGCTACATCCACGAGTCGCACCCGAACTACGGCTTCATCTCCCTCGCCGCGTTCCTCGGCCTCCGCGGTCGTCACCAGCTCGAGGTCATCGGCAAGATCGAGGTCGCCCAGGCCGGCGGTCGCCAGTATCACGTCGTCAGCGGCAAGCACGGCGACGTCGCGGGCTGCAAGGGCAAGACCCTGGCGACCAACCACGGCGACGACAGCCGCTTCATCGACAACGTCGTCTTTGGCGGCGCTTTCAAGCTCGCGGACTTCGAGATCGTCAGCACGCGCCGTCCGCTGCAGACGATCAAGAAGGTCGCCAGCGGCGAGGCTGAGTGCGCCCTGATCGACGAGGCCCAGCTCGAGGCGATGAAGGGCATGGACGACGCCAAGGGCGTCAAGGCGGTCTGGGACTCGAAGATGCTGCCGCCGATGGTCGCGGTCGCGTTCCCGACGGCGTCGGCGGAGGAGAAGCGCGGCTTCAAGGCCAACCTGACCAAGGTCTGCGCCGGTGATGGCGCCAGCGCCTGCAAGGAGGCCGGGATCAAGGCGATGAGCCAGGCCACCGAGAAGGACTACAGCGCGGTGATCAGCGCCTACGGCAAGTAGAGGCGCCGCGCTGCAGTTGAGGCCCGCAGCCCGCGAGGGCGCGGGCCTCTTCGCGTTCTCGGCGAAGACGCCTGGACGCGCGAGCGGTGGACCCTGTGCGGGCGCGCTCGCGTCAACACCCCGTCGGTCCTGTTGGCGCGGCTCCGCGTGGCGATCCCTCACGGCGGCCGCCCTCTGTGAGGGGCGACAGGGCGGGGCGTCGGCGGCCCCGGGACATGGTATTCCTTGCCCGTGCGTCCACTGCACCGCGCTGCGCTCACGATCTGCTCGCTCCTCGCGCTCGCCGCCTGCAAGCCTGGCTCGACCAGCGGCGAAGGTCCGGAGACGGTCCCGCCCGAGTCCGGCGACGCGGCCCAGGCTCCGGCTGCCAAGTCACCGATCGCGATCTACGAGTCTCTCGAGGCGTCGATCGCCGCGGGCGACGACTCGCGCAAGGTCCGAGATCATGCGCTCGAGGAGATCCGCGGCGTCGCCGACGACGGCACCGCGGCCTACGCGTTCTCGCGGGCTGCGATCGCCGGGCGGGTCGCCGAGAAGCGCGGGCTCCAGGCGGGAGAGCTGGTCTCAGAGGCCGAGTCGTGGGCGATCAAGGCCCGCGAGCGCGAGCCGGACTTCCGCGAGGGGGCGGCGACGCGGCTGCTCGGGACCCTCTACGTGATGGCGCCGCCGCGGCTCGTCGAGCACGGCGACTCGGAGACCGGACTCGAGCTCCTCGAGGCGGAGGTCGAGGGCGGCGCTGATCTCGGCGTCGAGCGCGTCGTCCTGCGCGCCGTTGGCGCGGCGGCGGAGGTACTCGCCGAGCTGCTCGATGTAGCGCATGAGGTAGTCGCGGCGGGTCAGCATCGGTCGACCGTAGCGGCTGGGGCGGCGCCGGGCAACGGCGGGGTGGCGCGCGGGCGGCGAAGTCGAAGAGCGCGTGGGGGCGTGTAAGCGGCGGGCGACGTCGCCGTTGCGTGGGTAGACCATCGACGGGACGGGTACACCATGAGCGAGCAGGGACACCGCGCACAGCGCGCTCTCAACGGGATCTTCGGCAGTGTGGGCGTCGCGGGCCTCGCGCTCCTCGCGGCCTGCGGGGCGTATGGGGGGCCGATGGGCGTCACGACGGGGGGCGCGCAGGACGTCGGCTACGCGCGGAACGCGGTCGCGGCGGGGCAGATCCCGCCCGCGAGCGCCTTCGTCATCGAGGGGCTCCTGTCGGAGCACGACATCGCGGTGCAGCACGCGCCGTGCGAGGAGCTCCTGTGCTTCGACGCGGCGGTCGGGGTGGCGCCGGCGCTCGACACGGGGCGGGACACGGCGTTCATGGTCGTCGGGTTCAGCACGGGGATGGCGCCGGGGGCGCTGCGGCGGCCGGCGCTGAACCTGGCGCTCGTCATCGACCGGAGCGGGAGCATGGCGGGGGCGAAGATGGCGGCAGCGCGCGAGGCGGCGCACCGGGTGGTGGACCAGCTCGGGCCGGACGATAGGCTGACCGTCATCGCGTTCGACGACGGGTTCGACGTGCTGGTCGAGGCGGAGGCGGTGACGGAGGCGCGGCGGCGGCGGATCCACGCGCGCGTCGACGACATCGACGACGACGGC
>JAGQIT010000609.1 GCA_020431135.1 Myxococcales bacterium
ACATGACGACGCTCCACAACTGTAACGACTCGCGCCCGGCGAGCCTGCTCGCTTCGGTCGAGGCGTACGTCCATCACTTGAGCGGGGTCTTCGAGCGGAACGTCGCGCGCTTCATCGCGCCGTCCCACTACCTCCGCGACAAGTTCATCGAATTCGGCATGCCCGGCGATCAAATCACCGTGATCCCCCATTTCGTCGACACGACGCGCTACCCGGCGAACTTCGAGCCCGGCGACGAGGTCCTGTACACGGGGCGCTTGAATGAAGGCAAAGGCGTCGCGACCCTGATCCGCGCGATGGCCCGCATTCCCCACGTGCGGCTCCGGATCCTCGGCGACGGGCACCTCCGCGCCGATCTGGAGAAGCTCCGGGCGGAGCTGAAGGCCGACAACGTCACCTTCGGCGGCTGGCTCGACGGCTCGAAATTCTACGAGGAGGTCGCGCGCTCGAAGTTCGTCGTGATCCCCTCCGAAGGCGCCGAGAGCTTCGGCCTCGCCGCCCTCGAGGCGATGGCCTGCGGGACGCCGGTGGTCGGCAGCCGCTGCGGCGGCCTCGAGGAGGTGTTCGCCGCCGTCGATCGCGGGCACGGCCGCCTCGGCGAGCTCCTCGCGCCGGTCGGCGACGTCGCCGGCATGGTCGCGGCGATCCGCCGCCTGCACGAGCGGGCGACCGCGGCCCGCTGGGAGCACCTCGCGCTCCGCCGCGATCTCGTCAGCGGCGCCCTCGAGGCCTTCCCCCGCGAGCGCCAGATCGCCGCCTACGCCGCGCTCCTGGCGGCCGTCGACGGCGACGCCCGCTGCCCCGAGCGACCTGGCTGTGGGGTCAGGGTCGCCGGCTAGGACAGGGAGAGCCCGACGGTGACGGAGGCGAGTCCGGCGGCGAGCGAGCGTCGGGGCGAGGAGCTGCGGGTGCTCGTCGCCCTCTGGCTCCTCGTCCTCGCCTCGAGCTCGCAGGTGCTGATCGTCGCGCCGATCCTCCCGCGGATCGGCGAGGCGCTGGCGATCCCGGAGGCGCTGCGCGGCACCCTGATCACCAGCTACACCGTCGCCCAGGCGATCTTCGCCCTGATCATCGGCCCGATCTCCGATCGCGCCGGTCGCCGCCCGGTGCTCCTCGCCGGCGCCGGGGCGATGCTCGTCGCCCTCCTCCTCCACGCGCTCCCCGGCGACTACGCGTCGATGATCACGGTCCGCGCCCTCGCCGGGGCGGCCGGCGGCCTCCTCACCGGGGTCGCCGTCGCCTACATCGGCGACTACTTCCCCTACAACCGCCGCGGCTGGGCCTCGGGCTGGGTGATGAGCGGCTTCGCCTTCGGCCAGGTGTTGGCGATCCCCGCGGGGACGATCCTCGCCGCGGCCTTCGGCTTCCGCGCGCCCTTCCTCCTCTTCGCCTTGCCGATGGCCGCGTCCTTCGTCCTGATCCTCGTCGGCGTGCCGCAGCCGTCCGTCCGCCGCGAGGGCGGGGCTGGGGGCGTCGGCGCGGCCCTGCGGACCTACGCGGCGATGCTGCGGACGCCGGCGATCGCCGCGGCGGCCCTGACCTTCGGCCTGATGTTCATGGCGATGGCGACCTTCGCCGTCTACCTGCCGACCTGGCTCGAGAACCAGCGCGGCGCGACGCCGAAGGAGATCGCCGCGATGTTCATGGTAGGCGGCGTCGCCTCGGTCTTCGCCGGGCCGCAGATGGGGCGCATCTCCGATCGTATCGGTCGCAAGCCGATGATCGTCGCCTCGTGCCTCGGGATGGCCGCGCTCGTCCCGGCGCTGCCCTGGCTGATCACCGAGGTGTGGATCGCCTACCCGGCCTTCTTCGCGGCGATGATCCTCCTGGCGATGCGGCTGTCGCCGATGCAGGCGCTCCTCACCGCCCTGACGCCGTCGTCGCGCCGCGGCTCGCTCCTCAGCCTGACGGTCGCCTGCGGCCAGCTCGGCTCGGGCGCGGGCGGGGCCGCGGCCGGCCTCCTCTTCGCTCGCTACGGCTACGAGGCGAACACGCTCATGACCGCGGCGGCGATGGTGATCGCGGCGCTGATCGTCGCCCTCGCGCTGCCGGAGCCGGGCTCCGAGGGCCCTGCGGTCTAGCGGCTGGCGCTCGCTCCCTCTCGTCGGTCCGCCGGTACGTCCGCGTTCGCGGCACGACCCGGCGTCGCGGAGCTGTCGAAACAATCAGGTCCGCCGAGCGCTGCGCGTCAGCCCTCGGCGAAGAGCGCTGTGAGCAGCTGGAGACCGCAGCCGCTGGCGACGTAGCGGAGCTTGTGATTGGCCGCGAGGGCGGCGACCCAGTCGAAGCGGCCGATGTCGACGATCGGCGTGAAGGCGCCGGACGCCCGCGCCGTCGCTCCGAAGAGGACGCGGAGGCCGGCGTAGTAGGAGCTGTCGAACTCGATCCGATCGACCGCAGCCCCGGGCGCGACCTCGGCGAGCGCCGCCGCGACGCGATCGCCGAGGGTCGCCGTGTCGGTCCGCGCGTGGACGACGAACCGGCGCTCGGGCAACGCGCAGCCGAGCGCCGCCGCGGCGTCGAAGAGGCGGTCATAGACGCCGAGCTGACGGACGACGGCCTCGATCTCGAAGCCATCCGCGGCCCGCCCGCGTCCGGCGTCGGCGAGCGCGAGGAGGCGAAAGTGGCGCGAGAAGCCAGGCCCCGGCGGCAGCGGTTGGGCGCGGAGAACCTGGTGGATCGTGCACAGGCGTTGGGGACCGCGGGCGCCGGCCTTGATCCGGTGGGCGCACTCGATCGCCAGGACGTTCGTCGGATCGGAGACCACCTCGGTCCCGCGCAGCGCCGACAGGGTCCGATCCTGCGCGGTCGGGGCGACGACCGAGCAGCTCCCGAGCGGCGCCACGGGGGAGAGGAGGAGCGCCTCGTAGTCCGCGGCCGCGGCGAGGGCGAGGCCGTCGAGCGCGTGGGCGCGGCGGAGGTCGAGGCGCGAGGGCTCGACGAAGCGATCGCGGCGGCGCTGCTCCATGAGCGCCGCCGGCCGCCGCCTGCGGGCCTGCTGCGCGCAGAGCTCGAGGAGCGCTGGCGTCGTCGCGCTCGGCGGCTGGTCGAAGAGCTCGTGGAGCGCGTCACGGGTCGGTCTGTGTCGGTCGGACATGGCGCGTGTTGGAGCCTATCGCGACCGGCGTCGCCGCGCGCTGCGGGAGCGGGGCCGAGACCACACCGTCGCAGGCTCGCCGAGCGCGGCGCGCTCGCCCGCACCCGCCGTCTCTGCGACGTGGAGCGCGTCAGGACAGCGCCCTAGCTGCCGAGGAAGACGTCGAGGCTGACGCTCGCCGCGTCGAGCGAGCCGGCGTGCGCGGCGATGTTCGCCCAGGGATCGCGGCGCTGGCGGAGGAGCTCGCGGACGTTGCGGAGCGTGTAGGTCTGGGCGTGGAGCTGCGGCTCCAAGAGCTCCTCCCAGGTGATCGGCGTCGACACGGGCGCGCCCGGGAGCGGGCGGACGCTGTAGGGGGCGACGACCGTCTGCGCGTAGCCGTTGCGCAGGTAGTCGAGGAAGACCCGGCCCTCGCGATCCTGCTTGGTCATCGACGTCGTGAAGCGCGCGGGGTCGCGGCTCGCCACGAGATCGCAGATCGCCTTGCCGAAGGCGCGGACCTCATCGACGTCGGCGTCGCGGAGCAGCGGCGCGATCACGTGGAGGCCCTTGCTCCCCGAGGTCTTGACGAAGGGCGTGAGGCCGCACTCGCGGAGCAGCTCGGCGGTCGCCAAGGCGCCGTCGCGGACCGCCGCGAACGAGGCCTCGCCGGCGTCCGGCGGATCGAAGTCGAAGATCACCTGATCGGGGCGGTGGAGCTGATCGCAGCGCACCGGCGCGACGTGGAGGGTCACGCAGCGCTGGTTGGCGAGGTAGACGAGCGTCGCCGCGTCGTCGCAGACGACGTGCTCGGTGACGTCGTTCGGCTTCGACTTGCTCGGCACGGACGCCCGTCGGATCCACTCGGGGTAGTGCTCGCCGGCGTTCTTCTGGATGAACCCCGGGCGGCCGATGCCGCTGGTGAAGCGCTCGACCGTCAGCGGCCTGTCCTCGAGGTGCGGGAGGATCACCGCCGCGACCTCCAGGTAGTAGAAGGCGAGGTCGCCCTTGGTGAGCCCCGCCTTCGGGAACATCTTCGCCTGCTCGTTGGTCAGCTCGATCATCCGATCGCCGACGCCGATCATCGTCCCAGGTCGCTTGCCCACGCGCGTATCCGTCCTGGCGCCGATGACAGCGGCGCCTCGCGTGAGTGTAGGAGAGTCCATGGCCCTGCGGCCATGCGACCGAGGCGCGGATGCGCGCGCCGTGGCGCTCGCTCGCGCGCGAGGACGCGCCGCCGCGCGCCGCGAGGGCGCACGCGCTCGCTACTCGCGATCGACGTCGACGGCGACGGCCTGCGCGAGCGCGGGCTCGAGGAGCGCGCGCGTCGACGCCTCGTCGTCGAGGAGAACGCCGCCGACGATGACGCTGACGACGCGGGTGTCCTTGCGCGTGAGGAGGTACGTCGCGAAGGGGGCGCCCTCGCTGGTCATGAAGCCGAAGCGCGAGGCGTCGCCCCAGGCGAAGAGCTCGGAGGCGTCGCGCAGCTCCGTGTCCGGGGCGTCGGCGAACTGGACGCCGATCCGCATGCCCTGCCAGCTGCTCTCATAGGTGAGCGCGGCGTCGTCGACCGAGGTCTCGCCGGTGACCGTCGACATGATGTAGAGGCCGTCGCCCTCGTACTCGTAGCTGAGCTCCCAGCTCTCGTCGAAGTAGCGCTCGCCGCTCCAACGCTCGAGCGCGGGGTCGTAGTCGAGGTCGAAGGCGGCGGTGATGTCGACGGCGGTGAGCAGCGCCCGCCGCTGGGCCTCGTCGGGCTCGAACTCCTGCGTCGTTGCGACGAAGAAGAGCACCGCGAGGCCGATGACCGCGACGACACCGGCGAAGACGAGGGCGACGGTGAGGAGGAGCCGCCGCCGCCGGCTCGTCGCTTCTCCCTGGAGATGTGAGTCGGTCATGTCGAAGAGGTCAGGTGGGCACCCTGACCCGACGATGGTACCGCTCGTCGCGGGCGGCCTGGGGGCCGAGCGCATCGCACGTCGCCTGGAGCGGCTCGCGGATCCGCCCGCCGCGCTCAGCAGCTCTAGAGGATCGTCTCGGCGTAGCCCTTGAGCGTGAGCAGGCCGCGCCGTTGACGGCGAGGTCTGCACCGTCGTCGCGCGACGCTCGTGCGGCCCGGGTCGGCTTGAGAAGCCGCGGGCTGAGCCGGTGCGCGGAGATGGGTGGTCTGCCGCCTCGCGGAGCCTGCCCGGGTACATGGGGCCGTCGGGGTCGACATCCGAGAACTCGCGGAGCAGAAGAAGTGTCGATATTTTGTATGGTGATAGTTGTGCGAGCTTTGGTGATGTACTCGCCTCGGTCGTGTCGGCGGCCGGCGTGCCCGGTCGTAGCGAACGACGTCGTGCCGCGGCCCGTCCGGCCTCGCGCCCGCGCGGCCTGAGCTGCGCGGGTGTGCCGGCGCCGCGCGGTCGCGCTGACACGCGGCGCAGGGGGCGGTGGGGGCCGCTGTGGGCATCTGTGGGGGCTGCTCG
>JAGQIT010000610.1 GCA_020431135.1 Myxococcales bacterium
TCTTGGCGGCCTTCTTCTTGGTGGCTGTCTTCTTGGCGGCCTTCTTCTTGGTGGCCTTCTTCTTGGTGGCCTTCTTCTTGGCGGCAGCCTTCTTCTTAGCGGCTTCCTTCTTCTTTGCCGCCTCTTTCTTCTTGCGTTCAGCGTCCTTCTTGGCGCGCTCGGCGTCCTTCTTCTTCTTGAGGCGCTCGGCCTCCTTCTGCTTCTTGGCGCGCTCGGCGTCCTTCTTCTTCTTGGCGCGCTCGGCGTCCTTCTGCTTCTTGAGGCGCTCGGCCTCCTTCTGCTTCTTGAGGCGCTCGGCGTCCTTCTTCTTCTTGGTCTTCTCCGCCTCGCGGGCCTTGCGCTTGGCCTCCTGCTCCTTCTTGCGAGCCTCGGCCTTGCGCTTGCGCTCGTCCTCGCGGGCCTTGCGCTTGGCCTCCTGCTCCTTCTTGCGGGCCTCGGCCTTGCGCTTGCGCTCGTCCTCGCGGGCCTTGATGCGCTCTTCCTTCTCGCGCTGGCGCTCCTCTTCGCGGCGCTGCTTCTCAGCCTCCCGCTCCTGGCGCTTGAGCTCGCGCTCAGCCTCCCGCTCCTGGCGGGCCTCCTCGCGGGCGGCCTCGCGCTTCAGGCGGGCCTCCTCTTGCTTGCGGCGGCGCTCCTCGAGCTTCTGCTGCTTCTTGGCGGCCTCCTCGGCCAGGCGACGCTCACGCTCCGCGGCGAGCTGCTCGGGGGTGGGCCCGAGCTCGAGGCCGAGGAGCTGCTGGACCTCGTCCGGGGGGACCTTCTCCGCCTCGAGCTCCTCGTCGTTCTGGCCGCGGCCGTGGATAAGCGTCCGCGGGGTGTCGTTGCGGAAGGTGATCTCCACCTTCTGATCGCCCAGAAGCTCGCTGACGTAGCCGATCCCGAACGTCGGGTGGACGACGATCTGATGGTGGTGGAGGCTGACCCGGGGGCTGTAGCGGACGGCCTCGTCGGCGTTGAGCGAGCGGACGGCGTCGATCCAGGCGAGCTTCTTCTTCGGCGTCTTGCGCCGGGTGCTGGTCACGGGCTCCGGGGTCTCCGGCTCGCGCCCGCGCGGCTTCTTGAACGAGTGCGCGTCGCTGCAGACGCTGCATTGGACCCGCCGAATCTCATTGCCGTAGCTCTCGAGGATGACGTGGGTCGTGTCTGTGCGGCATTTCGAGCAATAGGCCTCGATCTCACCGCCGTTGGAGCTTTGATTGCCACCGAAGTGACTCTCGAAGATCTGATCCATAGCCTGTCTCCGAACCCTACGCGTTGGTCCTTGGGTCGGTCGCGCGGAAGTCCCGCGGACACGCCAGAACTCCGCCGAAAGTGCGGCGAGCGGGATAATTGGAGGTATCGACGCGCGCCATGTGTGCTCTCGAATAGCACCAGAGGCGGCGAAAATACAGAGTAAAAACCACAAAAGGTGGCCTACGGGGCCCTCGCGCGGGCTCACGGCTAGGGGGGCGCCGAAGGGGGTCGACGAGGGGCGCCGCGAGTCGACGAATTTCGCGGCCGAGGGGGTCGTAGACGCAAGAATCCGGAGTTTGCCAGCGGACCCATCACGGCCGCCGCGGCGGTCGTTGTAGGCACACGGGCAGCGCGACGCGAGATCCCGGGCGCCTCGAATCGCGGCCTCGGATCGGCCCCCCGAAGGCGCGGAGGGATCTCGGCGAGCCCGGGAATTCGCCGGGATTACGAGTCGTTCGCCGGATCTTGGCTGGCGCTATCGAGGAGCCCGTGATCGTCGGCGTCCTGGCCCATCGCCTGGAGGAGCTTGCGGACGTCAGTGACGGTCCCGCGGGCGCGGTCTGCGAGGGCCCCGAGCTCGCGGCAGACCACGCGAAACGCGCGTCCGTGCTCCCCCGCCTGGGCGGCGATGATGTTGCCGTTGAGGGCGAGGAGCTGGAGGCGGCGGGCGACGTCGTCGAGGAAGGTGCCGACGCTGGCGATCTCGTCGGCCCAGAGGTCCTGCTCACGGGTGTGGGCGGCGGCGCGGCGCTTCGCCGAGACCGCGAGGAGCTCGTAGTAGGCGCGCTCGTCCTGGAAGGCCTCGATGATCCCGATCGGCGTGCTGCCGCCGCTGCGGTCGCCGACGAGGAGCGGCCGGGCGATCACCTGATAGGGGGTCTCGGCGCGGCGCAGCGGGCCCTTGAAGACCTCGCCGCGGCGCAGGCAGACGTCGACGAGCTCGGAGTCGGCGTAGGCGTCGATCGGCGGCGCCCGGCCGGCGTCGAGGATCGTCGACGTCGCGATCCGCCGGTTGCCGAGGTAGAGCGCGAAGCCGAGGCCGGTCGCGCGGGCGAGGTGCGGGAGGATCTGCTCGTCGTGGTTGAGGCGGTGGCCGCCGGCGAAGAGCTCGCCGTCGCGTCGGGTCAGCGGGCCGAGCTCGCGCAGGAGCCCCGCTCCGAGCTCGGTCGCCGCGATCCCCCGGTCGACGATCCGACGGCGCAGAACCGACCAGATCGCGTCCAGGACCTCATTTCCGCTCGTCACATCACTCACGCGCCTCAAGTCTAACCAGGACTCGGGCGCTGTGGTAGCAACACGCGCATGCGCGACTCAGCGAGCCATACGCCGCCTGGGCAGCTCCCGCCGCGGGTTCGGATCGCCCCGAGCCCGACCGGCGATCCGCACGTCGGCACCGCCTACATCGGCCTCTTTAACTACGTCTTCGCCCGCAAGTACGGCGGCACGTTCGTTCTCCGCGTCGAGGACACCGACCGCGAGCGCTCGACCGCGAGCAGCGAGGCGGCGATCCTCGAGGCCCTGCGCTGGCTCGGTTTCGAGTGGCAGGAGGGCCCGGACGTCGGCGGCCCGCACGGCCCCTACCGCCAGTCCGAGCGCCTCGACATCTACCGCGCCCACGTCGACCGCCTCCTCGCGGGCGGCCACGCCTACCGCTGCTTCTGCACGCGCGAGCGCCTCGACGCCCTGCGCAAGGAGCAGATGGAGGCGAAGCAGGACCACCTCGGCTACGACGGCCTGTGCCGCGGCCTCGACCCGGCCGAGGCCGAGGCGCGCGCCGCGGCCGGCGAGTCCCACGTCGTCCGCCTGCGGATCCCCGACAAGGAGACCGGCTCGACGAGCTTCTACGATGACCTCCGCAGGGAGGAGATCACGATCGGCAACAAGGAGATCGACGAGCAGGTCCTGATGAAGTCGGACGGCTTCCCGACCT
>JAGQIT010000611.1 GCA_020431135.1 Myxococcales bacterium
AACGTCGACACGGCCAACGATCGGACGCCGAACTTCATCACCGACGGCACCCGGATTGTCTTCGAGCGCAACGGCGGGCCGGTGAACGGCTACTTCGGCGCCGCGGCGATCCGGATCTACGAGGCGACGCGGCCGCTCGGCGGCGATCCTCTCCTCTCCTTCAGCGTCCCGGTCGAGCTCGTGTTGCCGCCGATGACCGGCGATCCCGACGTCCCCCTCATCACCTGCCCGACGCTCTCGGCCGACGGGCTCCATCTCTTCTTCGGCTCGACCTACCCGACGCCGCTCTCGCCCGAGACGATCGTCGGCGCGGTCGAGCTCTACGAGGCCGCCCGCGCCGGCGTCGACGGCCCCTGGGGGGAGCCGACCCACCACGCCGAGCTCCACTTCGACGGCCTGCACAGCTGCCCGCGGACGGTCACCGCGGACGGCTGCGAGCTCCTCTTCGAGGGGTTCTTCTTCAGCCTCGAGGAGGGCTCGAAGCCTGAGCTAGACGGCTTCTTCCTCGCCCGCCGCGATCCCTGAGCGGCGACGGCTGGACGTGAACTCAGGGCCAGCCGACGACGTAGCGCAGCAGGCTGCCGACGGCGACGCTGCCGGCGTTGGCGGCGAGCGACCACAGGAGCGGGCTGCGGGCGCCGATCCCCCACAGGAGGAACGCCTCGGCGAGGACGGCGAAGCCCTCGGCGCCGAGGAAGTAGGCGTCGTAGCTCGGCCACGGGATCGCCGGGATCACGAACCACACCATCGGGTGGGTCATCGTGCTCAGGGCGGCGGCGACGACGAGGCGCAGGCGCCACGGCCGGCCGCGGAGGGCGGCGCAGTAGATCGGGATCTCGACCGCCTGGGTGAGCAGGTAGGCCTCGAACCACGCGCTGACGGTCACCGTGACCACGGCAGCCTCCCCTCGAGGATCAGCAGGGTCGCGGCCGCCAGCTCGAGGTGACCGTGGAAGCGGGCGAGGCGGAAGTAGCCGTGGGTCGCGTCCATCAGATCGACGATCGCCCAGACGGCGAAGAGGAGCGAGAGGCCGCCGGCGACGATCATCACCGGCCCGCCGACGTCGCGCCAGAGGTCGCAAAACGAGCGGCGGAAGGTCGGCGGGGTGTCGCGCTGGCGATCGTCGTCGGGGAGGAGGTGGACCCAGATCGCGTAGTGGATCGCCTGCGTGAAGCAGAAGAGGAGGACGAGGCGCAGGCCGAGGTCGGCGTCGACGCCGGGGGCGAGGCGGCTGAGCTGGTAGCCGATCCCGAGGCCGCCGAGCTCGCGGTCGAGCGCGCCGACGCTGTCGGCGGCGATGAGCCCGGCGTCGGTCATCAGCAGGGCGCTGACGCCGACGAAGAGGGCCAGCGGCAGCCAGTGGAGCCGGCGCGTCCGCGGCCGCCAGGCCCACCACAGCGCGACGGCGACGAAGTTGTGGACGTGGGCGAAGATCAGGTCGGCGAGGGAGCCTATCGCCACGACGCCTGCGGCGAGGAGGCCGATCGCCGCGAGGGCGAGGAGCCTGCGGTCGAGGCTCGCGCGCGCGGCGAGGGCGACGGCGGCGGTGCCGAGGAGGCCGAAGCTGAGGTCCGCGCCGAAGCCGGTGGCGACGATCGGGAGGCCGCCGAGGAGCCAGAGGAGGCGGCGGCGGTGGAAGCCGGGGCCGACCACGAGGTAGCGGAGGTCGGCGACGAGGTGGGGGACCCCCCAGACGATCGGCCCGAGGGCGAGGAGCCACAGCGGGAAGAGCAGCGTCGCCAGCGTCGCCGTGCACATCATCAGCGTCGCCATCAGGGCGACCCGGAGGTCGCGATCGATCATCAGCGGCCGCGCGAAGGGGCCGAGGAGGCGGAGCCAGCGGCGGCGGAGCCCGTCGAGGGGATCGAGGAGGCGAGCGGTGGCGGCGGCGAGCGCCATGCCGGACGATGGTACGCGAAGGCGGTCGCGGCTGCCCATCGCCGCCGCGCTGGAGGGCGCTGGGGAGCGACGGAGGGCGGCCGCCAGGGGCGCCCGTGAGCGATCTTCGGCGCGACCGCGGGGCCGTCGCCGGGCCCCTGTCTCGGCTATACTCGGCCGCCGGTCATGAGCGAGAAAGACACCCCACCCGGGCCCTCCAAGCCGCCGAGCCCCGCGGAGCCGAAGCTCATCCGCCGCGGCGCGCTCCTCCGCCTCTTCCTCTGGATCACCGAGCCGACGCTGATCAAGGGGATGGCGCTCGGCGTCGTCCTGTCGCTCATCGTCACGGTCGGCTCGAAGCTCGACGCGGTCTGGTACGTCGCCAGCGGCCTCCTGCTGATCGCCGTGGCGATGATCTTCGGCGTCATCATCGGCCACTACGTCTTCGAGAGCCGCAAGAAGCGCCTGCAGAAGAACGCCCTCGGCCTCCTCGCCGACGCCAGCACCGTGCTCCCGGCGGCGACCGAGGATCTCCTCGCCCTCGCCCAGACCCGCGATAGCCACCATCTCCACGCCCTCTGGGCCCGCCTCAGCCGGATCAAGCCGACGCTGCGCGAGCTCTCGGGGCTGCTCATCGCCATGATCTTCCGGGTGATGGCGATGAGCACCCTCATCGCCGTCCTCGGCGGCGCCATCTCCTTCGCCGTCTTCCTCGCCACGTACCTCCAGGTCGAGCGGATGGGCGAGCAGAACGAGCTGCTCAAGAGCCAGAACGCGATGGTCGGGGAGGAGATCAAGCTCGTCATGAAGCAGATGGAGGCCGACACCGAGGCGCGCAAGGTCGACCTCTCCCTGAGCATCGCCGCCCAGCGCCAGGCGGTCGTCCTCGGCCTCCTCGACGCGATCGACGCGGAGATCGCCCTCCTCAAGGCCGACGAGGTCAACCGCGGCGAGGGGCTCGGCCACGTCCGCCCCGGATCGAGCAAGAAGATCGAGATCTCGACCGGGATGTACCGGCGGATCCAGCGGACGCTGAGCCAGCTCGACCCCTACCGCGTCGTCGTCCCCGAGACGATGACCGTCGACGACACCCTGCGCAGCCCCGAGCAGGAGCTGCTGATCCACTACCTCGAGAGCTCGACGATCGACCTCACCCGCCTGAGCTTGCGCCACGCCTACTTCGTCGGCGCCGACCTCAGTGAGCTCGAGATCGGCGAGATCGACCTCAACGAGTCGCGCTTCGACGGCGCCGTGATGACCCGCTGCGACCTCAGCGACGCCTACCTCGAGCAGGCGAGCCTGCGGCGGATCGAGGCGGCGCGCGCGAGCTTCTCGGGCGCCCACATGGCCAAGGCCAACCTCGAGCGGGCGATGCTCAGCGGGGTCGACCTCAGCGGGGCCGACCTCGCGGGCGCCGACCTCAGCTTCGCGACGCTGCGCCAGGGGACCCTCGAGAACGCCGACCTCAGCGGGGCGAGCCTCGCCGGGGCGATCCTCGCGCAGGCGGACATGTCGGGGCGGCTCAAGCTCAGCGGCGCGGACCTCACGGGCGCGGATCTCAGCGAGATCGACAAGGCGCCGCGCGAGAGCGCGATCAAGAGCGCGAAGAACTGGGAGCTCGCGGTCTACAGCGACGCCCTCGCCAAGGAGCTCGGGATCGACGACGCCCGCCACGCCGCGAACAAGAAGGCCGTCGCCGGGATGCGCGACGCCGCGTCGCCCGAGGCGGCGGCGAAGATCCTCGGCGAGCTGCGCGGCCCGGCGCCGGCCGAGGGCTAGCGCCTCGCCTCCGCCGATCTGTCCTCTTGTTCATGTTCTTTCGCGCGGGGGAGAGCGCCGCGCCGCTCAGGCGCGCGGTGAAGCCGCGGCGTCGCGGGGCGCCGAGAGCTCCGGCAGCCACACGCAGAAGACGCTGCCGGCCCCGAGGACGCTCTCGGCGGCGATCCAGCCGCCGTGATCGCTGACGATCCCGTGGGCGACCGCGAGGCCGAGGCCGCTGCCCTCGCCGACCTCCTTCGTCGTGAAGAAGGGGTCGAAGAGGCGGGTGAGGGCCTCGGGGCGGATGCCGCCGCCGTGGTCGCGGACGGTGATCCGGGTGAAGCGGCGACGGGCGGCCTCGCGGTCGGCGGCGACCAGCTCGCGCGGCGCCTGGCGATCGCTGGCGACCACGACCTCGATCGCGCCGCCGCCGGGCATCGCCTGCGCGGCGTTGAGGATGAGGTTGGTGAAGACCTGACGGAGCTGATCGGCGTCGCCGCGGAGCGGCCGCGTCGAGGCGCTCGGGGGGGGGCTGAGCGTCCATGTGGCGCCCCGCTGGCGCAGGAGCGGATCGAGGAGCTCGAGGTCTGCGCGGAGGAGGGCGACGACGTCGACGGGCCGGCGCGCTGTCGGCTGCGGGTGGGCGAAGTCGCGGAGCTCCTCGACGATCCGCTGGACGCGAGCGCTCTGATCGACGATCGCCGCCGCTGCGTCGCGGAGATCGGGGCAGGCGGACGCGGCCTCGACCATCCGCCGCGCGCGGCCGTCGATCGCGTGGAGCGGCGGCGCGAGCTCGTGGGCGAGGCCGGCGGCGAGGGTGCCGACCGTCGCCAGGCGATCCGAGCGGCGCAGGTGGGCGGTCGCCGCGACCCGCGAGTAGGCCTCGTCGTCGAGCGTCTGGCGGGCCGACGCGAGCGCTCGGGCCATGTGCTCGATCGCCGACGAGAGCTGACCGAGCTCGTCCATGCGGGGATCGGCGGGCTGCTCGGCGAGGTCGCCGGCGCCGATCGAGCGGGCGCGGGCGACCAGGCGATCGACGCGGCGACCGACGAGGGCGCGCTCGAGCCAGAGGGCGGCGATCGTCGCGGCGAAGAGGAGCACGAGCGTGACCCCGGCGGACTCGATGAGGGCCTCGCGGACATAGGAGACCTCGTCGCGCAGCGGCGTCGTCAGGGCGAGGGCCCGACGCTGGCCGCCCGGTCCGTCGATCCGCAGGAAGGAGCGGAGCACCTGGGGCTCGCGGCGCTGGAGGACCTCGTCGCGCTCCCAGGCGGCGCTGGGCGACGCGTCCGCGTCGTCGAGCGCGGCGGACTCCTCGAGCAGCTCGACCTCGATCTCGGGGACGTGGGCGTCGGCCGCCGCGACGCGCTCGCGGGCGCTTCGCAGGCCCCGCTCGCGCCAGCTCCGCTCGGCGCTCTCCTCGAGGGCGCGGCCGAGGACCCGCTGATCGCGTCGGCGGTCTTCCTCGTCGACGGCGGCCTCGTGGACCCCGCGCTGGCGCGCCGCGACGACGAGGACGGCCGCGATGACCCCGACGAGGGCGAGGGTCAGGCGGAGGGTCGTGTGTGCGCGGGCGGCCAAGGCGACGGGTTCTCCTCAGCCTGGGATGGGCGATGGGGGGGCGGCGGCGAGCAGGGGCGCGGCGAGGCTGCGGTCGACGCGGCGCCCTGGGAGGGGTTCGCGTCGCCCGGCGCAGCCGTCACCGGTGGAGGTGTCCACGGAGAACCTCATCGCTATCGAGATCGCTGAAAAGGCAAGCGTTGTGCCAGCGTCGCTGGTTCGGCGCGAGGTCGCGGTGAGGGGCGCGGCGCGGCGGCTGTGTACGGTCGGCCTGGAAGATTCTCCTATCGGGTAGGGAGATCCTCCGCAGACCCCCTTCGCGCCGCCGCGGTCCGGCGCCTCGCGGGCGCGCGACCCCGCGCATGACTTTTTGGGAAGGTTCTCTCCCGCGTCGTCGGCGGCACCCTCACACCGACCGCGAGGGCGACGTGATTCGACGCGCTCGCGGGCGCAGCACAGCGGCGGCGGCTCCTCGCGGAGCCCCGCTCATCCGTCGCGCGCCCGTCGTCCGTGGCGCGGTCCTCAGGTGGTCCCCGAGGGGATCACCACGACCGGACAGAGCGCTTGCCGGATCAGCTTGTCGGCGGTGCTGCCGAGGATCGCCCGGTTGACCCGGTGACGCTCGCTCGCCGCGAGGACGATCGCGTCGACGCAGTGCTCGTGCGCGGCCGCGAGGGTGACCTCCAGCGGGCGGCCGGGCCTGACGATCTGACGGATCGTCACGCCCCGGCAGTGGCGCTGGGTGATCGTCTTGAGGACCTTGAGGGCGTCGGCGCGCGCGTCGTCGTCGAGCTCGAAGAGCCTCGCGGGGGTGATCCACGTCGGGAAGTCGCTGAACTCCGGGGTCGTGTGGACGATGAGGACCTCGCCGCCGGCGGCCATGCGGGCCGCGAGCTGGAGGGCTCGGATCGTCCACTCGTTGACCGAGACCCACTCGTGGTCGCCGACCTCCGCGCTGCGGTCGGGGGCGACCTCGGTCTCGCTCGCGGGCTCGAACTCGACCGGGACCAACACCTTCTGGAATACGCCGTTGTTCGTCATGTTCACCTGATCATTCGCTGAGCTGCTTCGCTTGGGTCTTGATGTCGATCTCGAGGGCTCGCCGCGTGGGCCTCGACGCCGCCGTGCTGGGTGACGGCCCAGCGGGCGTCGCGGCGCTGGATCATCAGAGGATTCCTCGACCCTGAGGTCCTGCAAGTAGCGAGCCGAGCGCGCCGCGAACTCGTCGCTGCGACCGCGTCGCCCGCGTCGACGCGGGTGAACAGCGGAGAAGCGCCGCGTCACGCGGGTGCGGGCCCCGGCAGATGGGGGGAGCGGGGGGAGAACGGTGGGAGTTCTTCCCTGCGCCCGGGGAGATTCTCCCTACCCATCCTGGGGAGCACGGGATTTGAACAATGATCACCTAGGGATGCCGGCCGGCACCGTGTGTGAATGGGCTCGGTGCGGACGGGTCGCAAGGAGCCCCGTCCCGGCACGCGGCGCGGCCGCGTCGCCGATCCCAGCGCCTCCGAGAAGAAACCAATGTCTCGACTCATCCCGCTTATCTGCTGTCTCGCGGCCCTGTTCTTGTGGGCATGTAAGCCGCCGCCCGAGAAGCACGAGGAGGTCGGCGTCTTCCCCGTGACGACGCCGCTGCGCAAGGACGTCGAGCTCACGCGCGAGTACGTCGCCCAGGTCCACGCCTTCCAGCACATCGAGGTCCGCGCGCAGGAGCGCGGCTACCTCACCGAGATCTACGTCGACGAGGGCCAGCGGATCGAAGAGGGCACCAAGATGTTCCAGATCATGCCCTTCCTCTACCAGGCGGAGCTGCGGCGCGCCGAGGCGGAGGTCGACATGGCGTCGATCGAGTACAAGAACACCAAGCTCCTCGCCGACAAGAACATCGTCTCGCCGGCGGAGCTCGCGATCGGCAAGGCCAAGCTCAAGCGCGCCAAGGCCGAGCTCTCGCTCGCCCAGACGCACATGCGCCTCACCGAGATCCGCGCGCCCTTCACCGGGCTGATGGATCGCTTCGCGGTGCGCCTCGGGAGCCTGGTCGAGGAGGGCGAGCTGCTGACGTCGCTCTCCGACAACCGGACGCTGTGGATCTACTTTAACGTCCCGGAGGCCGAGTACCTCGACTACATGATGGCCGGCGGCGAGGAGATGCGGGTGAAGTTCCGCATGGCCAACGGCAAGATCTTCGACCAAGAGGGCAAGGTCGAGGCGATCGAGGCCGACTTCGACAACACCACCGGCAACATCGCCTTCCGCGCGACCTTTCAAAACCCCACCGGGCTCCTGCGCCACGGCGAGACCGGCAACATCCTCGTCGCCGCCGAGTACCCGAACGCCCAGCTCGTCCCGCAGAAGGCGACCTTCGAGATCCTCGATCGCCGCTACGTCTTCGTCGTCGATGACGAGGGCACGGTGCAGACGCGGCCGATCACCGTCGCCGCTGAGCTCCCGCACGCCTTCATCGTCGGCGAGGGCCTCGAGGACACCGACCGGATCCTCATCGACGGCCTGCGCAAGGTCCGCGACGGCAAGCACGTCGACGTCGAGTTCGAGGAGCCCGCCGAGGTGTTCGCGAACCTCAAGTACCACGCCGAGTGAGAGGCCGACATGTTCGCACGCATCCTCAAACGTCCTGTCCTCGCGATCGTCATCTCGATCGTGCTGGTCCTCCTCGGGCTGCTGTCGGCGAAGACGCGGCCGATCTCGCAGTTCCCTGAGATCGCGCCGCCGCAGGTCCAGATCACGATCGCGTACCCGGGGGCGAGCGCCAACGTCCTCGTCCAGTCGACGCTCATCCCGCTCGAGCGCGCCATCAACGGCGTCCCAGGCATGCGCTACATGGTCACCGACGCGACCAGCGCGGGCGAGGCGGTGATCCAGGTCATCTTCGATCTCGGCACCGATCCGAACACCGCGCTGATCAACGTCAAGACGAGGATCGATCAGGTGATGCCGCAGCTGCCGAAGCTCGTGCAGCTCGAGGGCGTCATCCTGATGCGCGTCATGCCGAGCATGTTGATGTACATCAACCTGTACAGCACGAACGACGACGCGGACGAGAAGTTCCTCTTCAATTTCGCGAACGTACGGCTCTTACCAGACCTGATGCGCGTCAAGGGCATCGGCCAGGCGCGCATCCTCGGCAGCCGCCAGTACGCGATGCGCATCTGGCTCGATCCCGATCGCATGCGCGCCTACGAGGTCTCGGCCGCCGAGATCGAGGAGGCGATGGCCGAGCAGAGCGTCATCGGCCGGCCCGGCCGCCTCGGGCAGGCGACCGGCAAGACGGCGCAGTCGCTCGAGTACACGCTCGTCTGGGAGGGCCGCTACAACACGCCCGAGAAGTACGAGAACATCATCATCCGCGCGACCCCGGAGGGCCACGCGCTGCGCCTCAAGGACGTCGCCAAGGTCGAGCTCGGCAGCGAGTTCTTCGACATCTACTCGAACCTCGACGGCGACCCGTCGGCGGCGATCGTCCTCAAGCAGACCCTCGGCAGCAACTCGCAGGAGGTCATCGAGAACGTCAAGGAGACCCTCGACAAGATCAAGGAGGAGTCGTTCCCGCCGGGGATGGACTACAAGATCAGCTACGACGTCTCGCGCTTCGTCGACGCGTCGATCGAGCAGGTCGCGCACACCCTCGTCGAGGCGTTCGTGCTCGTCGCCCT
>JAGQIT010000043.1 GCA_020431135.1 Myxococcales bacterium
GGGAGGCCGAAGGCGTCCCAGCCCATCGGGTGGAGGACGTTAAAGCCGCGCATCCGCTTGTAGCGGGCGACGATGTCGGTCGCGGTGTAGCCCTCGGGGTGGCCGACGTGGAGCCCGTCCCCCGACGGGTAGGGGAACATGTCGAGCACGTAGTACTTCGGCCGCTCGGGGTCGAGCTCGGCGCGGAACGTCGCGTGCTCGTCCCAGTAGCGCTGCCAGCGGGCTTCGATCGCCTGGAAGTCGTAGGTCATGACCGCGGCAACGCTAGACGCCGCGGCCCGGCTTGCCAAGCCGCGGGCGGTCACGGCCGCGATCGCCGGGCGAGGCGGCGATCCGCGGGGGAACTAGCGAAGTGCAGCGAGGCCGCGTCCGCGACGGAGACGTGGGCTCGCCGTGTTCGCCGCAGCGCATTCGCCGCGACTCCCCTCTGCGGCCGCTGACCTCAGGGCTCCGGGCACGGGCCGACAAGCGGCTCCGCGGCGATCTCTTCGCGGGCCTCGATCGCCGCGGCGCTGACCTCGACGACAGACTCGCCGGCGACCCCGTAGCAGAGCTCTTGGGTGCCGCTCTCGGTGATCGTCACGGCCGCGACCTGGTACTTGCCGGGGGCCTCGACGTCGACGGTCATGCGCTTCGCGGTCGCGGCGCTCGGGCAGCCGGCGGTCTCGCCGACGATCGGCGTGGGCATGGAAGGCAGTGTACAGGGCGCCGGCGGCGAGCCGATGCAGCCGACGCGCTCAGCCCGGACGTAGACGTTCGTCGCGCCGATCACCCCGCAGAGATCGAGGAGGTCGACGGGGCCGCTGAAGCGGACGTGGGGATCCGGGTTCTCCGGGGCGCCCGTCGCCGAGGTCGAGGTCCCGTCGTCGCCGTCGCCGCCGTCGCAGCCCGGCGCGAGCGCGAGCGCGAGCGCCCCAGCGAACACGAGGACGCGAGCGCGCGAGCGCCGGGAGCGAGGGAGCGGGCGCGCAGGGACAAGACGCTCAGTTCCGGGCATCATCTGCGACGATCGACGATCCCGCGGGCCCTGGCAACCGCGGACGCGCCCCACGAGCCTCGCGGAGCGCGGGCGAAGTCGCAGAGGATCGGGCCCGGACGGCCAGCCGCTTGCCGAATTCCGCGAGACACGCGATCGTCACGACGATGGATCTGCGCCGCTGCTCAGCCCTCTTCGCCGTCGCGGCGACGCTCACGGCGGGCTGCTTCACCGACTCCGGGCTCACCTCCTCCGGCGCGGCGTCGGCGGACATCACCGGCGCCGGCACGGACAGCGCCGCCTCCGACACCGCGTCGGGGACCTCAAGCGCAGGCACCGGCTCGGCCGGCGAGAGCGAGGGGACGTCCACCTCTGCGTCGTCCGCCGGCGCCACCTCGACCTCCGGCGCCACCGGCACGACCCTCCCGCAGCCGACGACCACCGACGATCCGACGACCACCGGCGATCCGACGACCTCGACCACCGACGCGCCGACGACGACCTCGGGGACCACCGGCGGCGAGGACCCGCTCGAGGGGGCCTGCGTCGCCGCGTGCGAGGTCTACGTCCAGTGCACAGGCGCCGACAAGAACGCCTGCCTCGCCAACTGCACCAGCGATCCCGCGGAGGGGCCGTGCCTCGACGCGCGGATCGAGACGCTCAAGTGCATCGGCGACCTGAGCTGTATGGAGCTCCAGCAGCCGCCCATCTGCCCCCACCAGCAGAGCCTCGAGCTCGTCCTCTGCGACGACTGCGGCGTCCAGCAGAAGAACGAGGGGGCCGTCTGCGCCGTCGAGTACCAGTGCACCGACCATCTCTACGGGATCGTCTGCGAGGGCGACAGCTGCGGCTGCCTGACTGACAACCAAGCGGCCGGTGAGTGCGTCCTCGAGGTCTCGCTGTGCGGCCTCGACCCGGACGCCCTCCTGCTCGAGGCCGCTGGCTGCTGCGCCTGGTACCAGGGCGACTGAGCTGCGGCCTCTCCGGGCCCTACCCTGGGATGGGCGCGTTGCAGCCGTAGACGATGTCGACGTCGTAGACGGTGCCGTCCTTGATCATCGTGCAGGCGCCGCCGACGAACTTGATCGTGTTGCTCACCGGATCGTAGACCCAGCCGTCGTTCGGGTCGTTCGGGATCCCCATCGGATCGTCGTTGAAGAAGACGAAGATCTTCTTGATGTCCGGCGGGACCTCGTCGAGCTTGTAGTCGCAGGTGGCGACCGACTTGGCGATCTCCTGGAAGGCCATCCCGAGCTGGTCGAGGTCGTTCGCCTGATAGTACATGTCCGTACCCCCAGCCTGGGCGACGGCGGTCAGCTCGGTCTCGTTGACGTCGCCGCTGAAGCCGACGACGTAGGTCTTCACCGGGATCGCCTGGGCGAGGAGCTCGCCGGCCGCCGACGGCCCGTCGGTCCCCTGCTTGCACTCGCCGCTCTCGCCCCCGTCGGTGATCAGGAGCACCGCGTTGCCGCGCTCGTTGTCCTGCAGCGACGGCTCGCCGACCATCGCCTGCAGCGACTTGCCGGTGCTGGTCTCGGGATCGCCGCTGTCGCAGAGGTAATTGATCCCGCCGTTGCCCTGGCCCTGACCGTCGTCGCTGCCCTCGCCGAGCTTGTCGCTGAGGAAGCCCGTGACGGCCCCGGCGTTGTTGTCGGCGATCGGCACGACGATCGTCCCAGCGGAGCACCCGCCGGGGAGGCAGGCCGAGTAGGTGTCGAGGCCGAAGCGGATCTCCGCGTTGTAGTCGTTGACGAGCCCGCCGACGGCCTCGCGGGCGATGTCCCAGCGGGTCTTGCCGTCGATCTCGCCGCCCATCGAGCCGCTGCGGTCGAGCATCACCAAGAGGTTCGGCGGCAGCTTGGTGATCTCGAAGCTCATCGCCCCGCAGTCGCCGCCGATGGAGCACTCGCCCCGCTCGCAGACGAAGCCGCCCTCGCAGTCCTCGCCGAGCACGCAGCCGCCCTCGTCGACGCAGACGCCCGTGAAGGAGGTGCAGTGCTGTCCCGGCGGACAGTCGTCGTTGGAGACGCAGTCGTCGCCGGCGCTCGCCGAGCCGGCGCTCGCCGACGCGCCGCCGGTCGAGCTGCTCGCGGAGCCGCCGGTCGAGCCGTCGCTCGCGCTCCCCGTCGACGCGCTCGCCGACGCGCTCGTGATCCCGGTGAGCCCCGTGATCCCGGCCGTCGCGCTCGCGCTCGCGCTCTCGCGCCCCGACGAGTCGTCACCGCAGGCGACGAGCGCGAAGAGAGCTGCGGCGAGGCGGGGGCGATCCAATGTCACGGATGCAGACGTACTTCGGACGATGCGCGAAATCAAGCGCCAGGCGTGCATTTTCGCCCGTCCCGCGGCTCGCGCGCCGCGTTCCCCAGGCGTCCGCGCCCCGGTAACGTGTGGGCCTATCCCCGACCTTGGAGTTCGATCCCATGGCCTACATACGCTGGAGTCCTCACGCCCTCCCTCTCCTCGCCCTCCCGCTCCTCGCCAGCGGGTGCAGCGGCGACGACGGTGACAGCCGCGGCGACGACACCGTGACCGCGTCGGCGACCGCGACGACCACGGCCTCGACCTCGAGCTCGACGACCGATTCAACGACCGACTCGAGCAGCGGCAGCGACGGATCGAGCGGCGGCTCGTCGACGACGGGCGACACCACCGGCGACACCTCGACCACCGGCGACACCTCGACCACCGGCGACACCTCGACCACCGGCGACACCTCGACCACCGGCGTCGAGACGACGACGGGCGGCACCACCGGCGTCGAGCCCGAGCCGATCCCGGTGCACGAGATCCCGGGCCTCAAGTCGATCACCTTCTGGGAGCGCAGCGGCGGCGACGCGCCGACGGCCTACACCTTCGAGGTCCTCGGCCCCGAGCTGACCGTCGCCCTCCCCGATCCGCTCACCGACCAGAGCCACGACATCAAGGGGGTCAGCACCGAGTTCTACGACGTCTACTACTCGGACATCGACGGCGTCTTCGACCTCAACGGCTCCTACCTGACGATCGCCGGCGCCTTCGGCCACACGCTGCCGGCCGGCGGCGGCCTCAACCTCGCCGAGATCTCTCTCAACTACGCCGACGACTCCGTCGAGTACGGCTCCTACGTCGCGTCCTTCGTCGCCCTCGGCGACAACGCGGCCCCGGACTCGGCGCCGAAGTCGATCGACGGCGACCTCCAGACCCACACGACGATGGGGAACAACGCCCTCGAGCCCGACAAGCGCCTGCGCGTCACCCTCGGCTTCGAGTCGTCGCTGATGCCCCAGTAGCCGGAGCCGCGATGTCGCCCCCCTGTCACCGAGGACAGCTACACTCCAGCGGGGAGCGAGCGCCGGAGAACCCATGACCGTGACCGCGACGATGACCCAGCCCATCCGCGACGCCGCCGGCCTCGCCGTCGCGCTGACGATCGCGCTCGCCGGCTGCATCCTGCAAAACCCCGCCTACGACGGCGACACGGTGGCGACCGAGGGCGGGAGCGAGAGCGGCGGCAGCCAGAGCGGCTCGGCGACCCTCGGCGACTCGGAGGGCGATCCGATCTGCGCCGGCGACGGCTGCCTCTACCTCGACCCGCCGCCGATCGCCTGCTTCGAGTTCGAGGAGCTCGGGGCGACGCTCGTCGACAGCCGCGAGTGCGGCCACGACGGCGCCCAGAGCCAGGTGAGCGCGGTCGATGCCGTCTACGGCGGCGGCCTGCGGATCTCCGAGGGCAGCTCGCTGACGATCCCCGGCGGCGTCTGGCGGCCCCTCGCGAGCTTCTCGCTGTCGCTGTGGGTCGCCCTGCCGAGCCAGGCCTACAGCGAGACGATGGTCCTCCTCGACAAGCAGGGCCACTTCAAGCTGTCGCTCGTCCCCCCCGAAGATCCGCTGACGCAGAACTGGCAGATCTCGTGCGAGGTCGTCGACAACAAGTTCATCGCCGAGGCCGCCGTCCTCTACACCGACGGCAAGTGGCACATGATCAGCTGCGTCTGCGTCGCCCCGGAGAGCGACCCTGGGACCTGCGAGCAGCTCCTGCTCTACCGCGACGGCAAGCTCTACCAGCCGTCCGAAACGGGCCTCAGCAAGCCGACCGAGAACGACTCGCCGACGGCGATCGCCCCGAGCTTCCGCGGCTGCATCGACTCGCTCCAGGTGTGGGACCGCGCCCTCACCCAGGCCGAGCTCGACGCACTCTACGAGGCCGGGAACGCCGAGCCGAACACCCCCTGCCCGCCGCCCTAGGAGGGTGTCCGAGTGTTCGCCTCGCGCCGACATCGTCGGCCCTCTCGGGTTCGTCAGAGCGCAGCTGCACCGGGCGCACTGCGAGCTCTGGCGGAGACGAGAGAGCGGTACTCGGACGACTAGCGGTACTCGACCTGGACGAGGGAGATCAGCCGGCGAAGCGCCGCGGCGACGACCTCGGTGTCCGGGTGGCGGAGGAGCACGTAGCCCTCGCCCTCGTAGGAGCGGCTCTTGGCCTGACCGGGGCGCGGGAGCTTGGCCTCGACGACGAGGTGGCCGAGCTCGCGCTGGGCCTCGTCGAGGCCGCGGACCGCCGCGACCCGCCCCTGCCCCGCGCCGCGGAGGTAGGCCGCGCCGACGGCGTAGCGCCGGATCGGCCGCGTGACCTCGTCGCGGACCACTAGCTCCGCCCAGACCCGGTTCATGTCGACGTCGTGGGCGTAGCTGTTGATCGTCATGATCTGGGCGCCGGGCGGCCGGGCGCCGACCTCGGAGATCACCATCCGCCCCGACGGCGTGCGAAACCACTCCATGTGGCTGATCCCGGTGTCCATGCCGAGCGCCCGCAGGGCCGCGTGGGCGATCGGCGCGAAGGCGTCGACGACCGGGCGCGAGGTCTCGCGCGGGAGCAGCACCGTCCACTTGATCCACGGGTTCTCGAGGACAGCGAGGGGCGACGGCGCGTAGATCGTCGACGAGTCCCACAGCGGCTCACCGGCGAGGCTCAGCGTCTCGAAGGAGCGCTCCTCGCCGACGACCATCTCCTCGATCACCTGCGGCCGCATCGGCGACGGCGGGTAGGCGGCGAGGGCCCGACGCAGGCCCTCCGCGTCCTCGATCCGCGTGGTCGCGACCGCGGCCGCGCCCTCGACCGGCTTGATCACCACCGGCAGCCCGACCTCGCGGACGAACGCCTCGGCCTGGACGTTGGCGGTGATCGTCCGGTAGCGCGCGCACGGGAGGCCGGCGGCGGCGAGCACCGCCTTCATCCGCCCCTTGTCGCGGAAATTGCGGGCCGCCCCCTCGCCGAGGCCGGCGATCCCGAGGCGATCGCGGACGATCCCGAGGGGCACCTGGAGCTGCTCCAGGGTCCCGAGGAGGCGATCGACGCGGCCGCCGAGCGCCGGCGCGACCGCGCGGATCGCCTGGGTGAGGACGTCCGGATCGAAGGCGTCCGCGACCTGGTAGTGGGCGACGAGGTGGCGACCGAGCGCCTCGGGGATCCGCGCGCGCGGCTCACAGGTGACGAGCGCGAGGGCGCAGCCGGAGACCTCGGCGACCGCGCGGACGAAGCCCGCGGTCGCGTCGAGGAGGTAGGGGGCGACGAAGACGACCGCGGTCACGGGCCGACGCTCCTAGGCGAACTCGTCGAGGTACTTCGGCAGCATCTCGCGCCAGGTGATCCAGTCGTGATCGTAGCCCTCGCCCCAGAGATCGACGCGGTTGGGGATCCCGCGCTTGCCGAGGACGTTGGCGACCTTCCAGCTCTCGTCCGGCGCCTCCCAGCGGCCCTCGCCCGTCGGCAGGAGGACCAGCCGCCGGCGCAGGAGGGCGAGCTGCGGCGAGTTCTCCTGGAGGTAGGGGACGAAGTGGAGCGGCGAGACCAGGTGGAGATCGCTCGTGTGCTGGCCCTGCATCCAGCGCGCGAGGTCGTAGGTGCCGCTCATGCAGATCGCCATGCGGAAGATCTGCGGGTTGCGGCACAGCGCGACCAGGGAGTTGTAGGCGCCGATCGACGCGCCGGCGCTGATCACCTCGACGTCGGAGCTGCGGCAGTCGCTGCGGATCGCCGGGATCAGCTCCTCGATGAGGAAGTCGTTGAAGACGTTCTGGACCCTGGCCTTGTAGGCAGGCGAGTGCTCGCTCGAGATCCAGGCGCGGCCGGCGACGCTGTCGCAGGAGAACACCTTGATCCGCCCGGCCTCGATCAGCGGCGTCAGCACGCGGATCATCAGGAAGCGCTCGCACTCCTCGGCGTCGCCGCCGGCGGTCGGGAAGAGGAGCACCGGGGTCCCGGCGTGGCCGTAGCGCACGCTCAGCACCTCGGTGTGCAGGCGCGACGAGTACCACTTGGAGGAGACCTTGGCGACCATGGCTAGGTGGCCTCCTCGGCCGGCGCGGCCGCGGCCGCGTCACTGTCGGCGGCGCCGTCGCCCTTCGCCGCGTTCTCCTCGGCGGCCTTGAAGCGGGCGAGGCGATCGGCCTCGGTCTTGCGCCAGAACTGGATCATCCCCCAGAAGTGGTCGGTGAACTTGTCGACCTCGTGCGCGGGGTAGAGCGCCTCGACCTTGGCGCGGACGATCGACCGCGCCAGGTCGCCGCCGAAGAACTCCCAGGTCACCTCGTTGAGGTGGCCGAGGTGCTCGTGGCAGAACTCGACGAAGCGCTCGGTCTCCATGCGCTGGTGGGCGATCTTCGCGTACTCGCGCAGGCGCTCGCGGTACGGCAGGTCCTTGGCCGCGACCTTGAAGAAGGGCTCCCAGTCGAGGGTCGGGGTCATCTTCCGCCCGGTCGCGGCGCAGAAGATCGACCAGCGGATCATGTTCTTGACCATCTCCGGGAAGTGGTAGTGGAGCGAGGTCACCTGGAAGTCGGGGCAGGCGTTGGCGAAGTCGATGGGGTAGAAGGTCCCCTCCTTGCGCAGCGCCTCGCACGAGTTGAACTCCCAGCCGAAGAACGCGTTGATCGTCAGGCAGGTGTCCTGGAGGAGCGACCACTCGTCGCCGTCGGCGAAGAAGAAGTCGACCTGGTAGCGGTCATGGAGCGGCGCGGTCGGCTCGTAGCGGACGATGTGGACCTGCGGGCCGACGCCGATCGCCCGGACGAAGAGGTCGAAGGGATCGACCGCCTTTTGCAGGTGCATGACGAAGGTCCCCGACTTCTCGTAGGCCTCGCGCAGCTCGTCGCCGTTGCGGATCTTCGACACGCCGACCCAGGCGCCGCCGTCGTAGGGCTTCATGAAGAGCGGGTAGCCGAGGCGCTCGCCGATCTTCGTGATGTCGAAGAAGCGGGCGTAGCGCTGGAGCGTCGGCTGGAGGTCAGCGCTCGGCCGGTGCTCCTTCGGCGGGATGAGGTAGGTCTCCGGGACCGGCATCCCGAGCTTCATCATCGCGCAGTAGGAGGTGTGCTTCTCCATCGACTGCAGCGACCACGGGTTGTTGAGGACGTAGAGCCCGTCGAGGATCACCGCCTTCTTGATCCACTCGCGGCTGGTGTTGAACCAGTGCGTGAGCCGGTCGAGGACGACGTCGTAGCGGCACGGCTGCTGGAGGTTGAAGGGCTCGAAGGTGACGCGGTCGACGGCGAAGCGGACCGTGTCGCCGCCGAGCGGGATCTCGAGCTTTAGGCGGCGGACGATCTCCTCGTAGCAGGCGGGCCAGCACAGGTCCGCGCCGAGGAGGAGTCCGATGTTGCGGGTTTTCTCAGCCATATGGCCCTCCAGTCAGGTCACTCGTAGACCATCCAAAGCGGGCCGGGGAAGAGCCAGCTCAGCGCGATCCTCAGGCGGTCGCGCCAGTTCTCCCAGTTGTGGCCGTCCCGCGCCTCTTCGTAGCGGATGTCCATGCCCGTGGTCTGGAGGAGCGGTACCATGGAGCGGTTCTCGTAGATCAACGACTCGTAGGTGCCACAGCTCACAAAGACCTTGTCCGAGGGGCGCCCGGGCGCCTCGCGGAAGGCGTTGACGAAGCTCACGACGCGGTCGAAGACCGGGCCGCGGCGGTTCTCGCCGATGTCGGTGAACGCGAAGGAGCCCGACTGGAGGAGGAGGCGGCCGAAGACCCCCGGGTAGCGCCAGGCGGTCGACAGCGAGGCGACGCCGCCGAAGCTCGCGCCCATCAGGCACCGCGCGTTCGCCGCGCCGTAGAGCGGGTAGCGCTCCTCCATATAGGGGACGACCGTGTTGACGATGAAGTCTGCGTGCCGCGGGTCGTCGGCGTACTCGATCAGGCGGTCGTGCGGGTGCGTCAGGGCGACGACCAGCGGCGCGATCTCGAGGCGGTGGATGAGGTTGTCGAGGACGCTCTTCAGCGCCGAGAAGCGCATGTAGTCGCCGCCGTCGTGGACGACGAGGAGGCGGTAGCGGCGGGTCCGGCGGAAGCGCGCCGGCAGGTAGACGGTGAGGCGCCGGGGATCGCCGAAGGGGGTGCGCCCCAGGACGTGCTCCTCGACGGCGCCGGGGCGGGCCTCGGGATCGTGGTGGACCCACTCCGGGGTCTCGTAGCCCTCGCCGGCGCACACCGAGTTGGCGCCGAAGGGGTCGTGGGCGAGGTGCGGGTTGAGGGGGTCGCGGATCCACTGGCCGTGGTCGCCGCGGACGACCTCGAACTTGTACTCGACCCGCGAGCGCTTCGGCAGCTCGAGGACCAGGTACCAGAGGTCGGTGCCCTCGACGCGGTGGAAGGGCTGGCGCGAGCCGAGGCCGAAGACCCAGTGGCGGAGGAAGACGGCGTCGGCGTGGCCGCGGAAGACGAAGGTCGCGGACGTCCCCTCGACCAGCGGGAACTGGTGCGCGAGGAGGAAGCGATCGATCGCCGCCGAGTCGAGCGGCGCGCCGCGGAGGAGCTGACCTATCGCGGTGGACATCAGGGCCTCCAGGGTTCGATGGCCGCGAGCTCGCCGTCGCAGCCGAGGGCGCGGGTGATCGGCCCCGCGCGGTAACGCCCGTCCTGGAAGGCGAGGCGGCAGCGCTCGTCGAGGACGACGCAGCGGGCCGGGGCGAAGCGGCGGGCGAAGAGGGAGACCCGCCGGCGGTCGTCGAGGAGGAGGCGGCGGCGGGCGTGGGGGAGCGCGACGACCTCGGGGAAGAGGCCGAGGCCGGCGTCGAGGATCTCGGCGTTGCCGCGGCCCTGCGGCGGCGAGTCGTGGAAGAGGATCACGCGCTCGGTGAGGGCCATCGCCCCGGCCGACCAGGCGAGGATCGTCCGCCCGCGCAGGAGGGCGTCGAGGCCGAAGAGGCGCAGGCGGTTGAGGATCGTCGCCACGTTGCCGCCGGCGATCGCCACGGCCCCGCAGTGGTCGAGGACGTCGGCGATCTCCTCGCGGTGGGCGGCGACCACCGGCCGCTCGCTCGGGCAGAGGGCGTCCTCATACTCGCGGTTGAGGAGGGTCACGCGGGCGACGTGCTGGCGATCGACGAGGCGGATCGCCTCGATCGCCGCGTCGATCTCGGCGGCGATCATGTCGGCGGGGGCACGCGCCGCGTGGAGCTCATGGACCGCCTCGACGGCGTGGGCGAGGCGGCCGCGGTAGAGCGCCTGGAGCTGGCGCAGGCGGTCCTGCTTGGCCCGGTGGGCCGCCCGCAGCTCGGGGTCGTCGGCGAAGACATCGTCGCTGCGGGCGTGCAGGCGGAGGTTAATCACGCGGTTGCCAAGGGCCGCCTGGAGCTCGGTGTCCTCGGACTCGCGCTCCTGCCAGCCGCAGGTGATCGCCGCGACCCTGCCCTCGACGGTCAGCGCCTCGAGCTCGCGATCAACCGTGACCGCGAGGCGCTGCGGGCCGAGGAGGACGCCGGTGGCGGGCTTTGGGGTTTCGGTGTACAAGCTGGGCCGTTTCGCCCGCGTACCATTAGCGCCAGAGCCGGCGCGGGCGCAAGGGGTCGTCGTTATGCATGTACTCTTCGTCGCGCCCGAATTCCCCGCCTACCAGAAGCAGTTCGTCCGCGCCCTCAAGACCGTCGGCGCCCGGGTGACCGGCATCGGCGAGGCGCCGGCCGCCTACCTCTCGGATGACCTCAAGGGCTGGCTCGACGGCTACGAGCAGGTGCGCTCGGTCTGCGACGAGCAGGCGGTCCTCGACGCCGTCCGTCGGGTCCAGCGCCGCGGCTGGGTCGACCGCCTGGAGGCGACCATCGAGTCGCACATCCTGCCGATCGCCCGCGTCCGCGAGGCGGCGACGATCCCCGGCCTGCGAGTGCGGACGGCGATCCTCTGCCGCGACAAGCCGGAGATGAAGGCGTTCCTGCGCGAGGCCGGGATCCCCTGCGCGCAGTCCGACGCGGTCGCCTCGGTCGACGAGGCCCTCGCCTTCGCCCGCGCCGTCGGCTACCCGGTGATCCTCAAGCCGCGGGCGGCCGCCGGCGCCTCCGGGACGTGGCGCGCCGACGACGACGAGGGCCTGCTGCGGGCGCTCCGCGACCTCGGTGTCGACCGCGGCGGCGAGGCGGCGATCGAGGAGTTCATCGAGGGCCACGAGGGCTTCCACGACACCCTCACGGTCAACGGCGAGGTCGTCCACGAGTTCATCTCGCACTACTACCCGGGGGTGCTGGAGGCGATGCGCGACCGCTCGATCGCGCCGATGATCGTCAGCACCAACCGCGTCGACGCGCCGGGCTACGACGAGGTCAAGCGCCTCGGCCGCGAGGTCATCCAGGCGCTGGGGATCGGCTCGGCGGCGACCCACATGGAGTGGTTCTTCGGGCCCAAGGGGCTGAAGTTCTCGGAGATCGGCGCGCGCCCGCCGGGGGTCGGCCAGTGGGACCTCTACTGCGCCGGCAACGACCTCGACCTCTACGTCGAGTGGGCCCACGCGCTCGTCCACGGGCGGCCGCTCAAGCCGGCGTCGCGGCGCTTCGCCTCGGGCATCGTCGCCCTGCGCCCCGATCGCGACGGCCGGATCGTCGGCTACGAGAACGTCGGCCTCCTCCAGGACAAGCTCGGCGCGTACGTGATCGACGCCCACCTGCCGCCGGCCGGCACGCCGACGCAGCCGATCGAGGCCGGCTACATGGCCAACGCCTGGGTGCGCCTGCGCCACCCGAACTACGACACGCTGCGCGAGATGCTCGACCTCGTCGGCAAGACCCTGCGCGTGCGCGCGGCCTGATCTGCACCTTCGGCCAGATCGTTCGAGAGACAGCGAAGACGATGAAGGTCCTCTTTATCTCGCCCCACTACCCCGAGGAGATGCAGGGCTTCACCCGCGGCCTCGCGGCGGTGGGGGCCGAGGTCTACGCGGTCGGCGACGTCCCCGAGGCCCAGCTCCCGGCGCACGTCCGCAGGCACCTGCGCGGCTACGTCCAGGTCCGCGAGCTCTTCGACGAGAACGCCGCCCTCGCCCAGCTCGCGCCCGTCGCCGAGCGCCTCGGGATCGAGCGGGTCGAGTGCCTGTGGGAGCCCTGCGTCCTCCTGGCGGCGGCGCTGCGCGAGCGCCTCGGCCTCCCGGGGATGTCGCGCGACACGGTCCTGGGCTTCCGCGACAAGACGCTGATGAAGCGCCGCCTCCTCGCCGCCGGCGTCCGCGTCCCCCGCTTCGCCCGCGTCACCTCGGCCGGCGAGTGCTTCGAGGCCGCCGAGGCGATCGGCTACCCGGTCGTGATCAAGCCGATCGCCGGCGCCGGCTCGGCCGACACCTACGCGATCCGCTCGCCGCAGGAGATGGAGCGGGTCATCGCCCAGCTCGGCCACCTCGAGGAGGCCAACCTCGAGGAGTTCATCGACGGCGAGGAGTTCACCTACGACACGGTGTGCATCGACGGCGTCCCGCGCTTCGAGAGCGTGACGAAGTACTACCCGAAGCCGATGGACGGCCGGCACAACGAGTGGATCTCGCCGGCCCAGCTCACCTACGCCGATCCCTTCGCGCGCCCGGAGCTCAAGGGCGGCATCGAGCTCGGCCGCGCCGCCCTCAAGGCGCTCGGCATGGGCACCGGCTTCACCCACATGGAGTGGTTTCGCAAGCCCGACGGCGAGGTCGTCTTCGGCGAGGTCGCGGCCCGAGCCCCCGGCGGCAAGCTCGTCGACGGCATGAACTACGCCAACGACTTCGACGTCTTCCGCGAGTGGGCGCGGGCGGCCTGCTGGCGCCGCTACGAGGGCCAGCCGGCGCGCCGCTACCACGTCGCGGCGATCTTCAAGCGGGCGATCGGCCAGGGGCGGATCCAGCGGATCGTCGGCGCCGAGGCGCTCGCCCAGCGCTGCGGCCCGGGGCTGATGGCGATGGACCTGACCCCGCTCGGCCAGCCGCGCCGCGACTGGCTCAACACGCTGCTCGGCGACGGCTTCGTCATCCTCCGCCACCACGACTACGGCGAGTGCTTGGCGATGATGTGGCAGGCGGTCAAGGAGCTCCAGCTCTACGCCGGCTGAGCGGGGCGGCGCGCGTGTCCGTCCGCCCGTCCTCGGCGGTGTACACGTGCTCGCTGTGACACCGTAGACCGGCGCTCGACAGACGGCGCCGCTCCTTGCGATGATCGCCGGCGATGATCGGCCCGCGCACAGCGACGCTCCTCAGCGCCTCGATGGCGGCGTGGCTCCTCAGCCCGAACACCGCCGCGGCGGAGGCCTGCGGGACCACCGATCCGGGCCTCGCCAACATCGAGTCCCCGCTCGTCGCCGACCCCGAGCGGCCGTCCGAGCCCGTGCCGATCGACGCGAGCCCGTGGGTCGTCGCGCGCTGCGCGACGCCCGACCTGCCCTTCGTCTGCGCCTTCGAGAGCGACGCAGCGGGCGAGCCGGCGATCGAGGTCGCGGCCGTCGGCCTCGACCGCGCGTGCGCAGACCCGGACCACGACCACGTCGTCCGCATGCGCCCGTCCGCGCTCCTCCAGCCGGCTCAGAGCTACACGCTTCGCTGCGCGTCTACGCCCCTCGAGGCGGGCTGGCTCGGCGGCAACAGCGTGGGCGGCCCCTCGTACAGCCCGGTCGACGGGCTCCCGCTGGCGACGCAGGCGAGCGCGGACCCGTCGGCGCCGCCGATCGCGATCACGGGCTCGACCGCCGAGCTCCGACGCCAGGACGACACCTGCTGCGGCGAGCCCCTCACGCTCGTCGTCGACGTTCCCAAGGGCGACGAGGCCGACCGCTTCACCCGCGAGGGCGGCGTCGTCGAGGTCGTGGTAGAGGGCGACGTCTGGGTGATCGGCCCCGGCCGCGGGCACGACCTGCCGTGGACCGAGCGCGGGATCACCCTGACGGCCGTCGCCGCCGACGGCACGCGCGGCGAGCCCCTCGAGATCCCGCCCGAGGCGATCGACGAGGAGCTGATCTACACCGACTTCGGCTGCGCACTCCGGCGGCGCGTGTCCCCGCTCGCGCTCTGGCTCCTCGCGCCGCTGGTTCTCCTGCGCCTGGGCACCCGCAGGGCGCGGCGACGCAGGGGGACGACGCGATCATGAGCCCCCTCGCCCCCCTTCTCGCGCTAGCGATCGCCGCAGCCGCGGCCGAGCCTGCACAGAGCGCACCGATGACGCCGCCCCCCGTCGACCTCACAGAGCTCGACGCGGTCGCCTCTGTCGCGCAACCTCCCGCGCCAGCGACCGCGCCCCCCGAAATCGCGGCGAAGCCCGGCCCGGTCAAGGCGCGCCCGCACTTCGTCTTCGCCAACCACTACGGCGTGACGATGGGCCTCGAGGAGATCCCCTCCGGGGACATCGCCCTCTTCTTCGGCCGCGCCCTCCCTGCCCTCGCGCCCTCCCGGACCCACCGCCGCTGGGCCCTCGGCTACCAATTCACGGTGTCGATCGGCGCCGCCGATCGCTACTTCCTCTCGGGACACACGCACCGTCACCACCTGATGGCCGTGAGCTACGGCGCCCTGCGCCCGCGGCTCTACGCCGCGCTCGGCGGCGGGATGGCGATCTTCGCCGGCTGGCTGCTCCCGAGCAAGCCGAGCGGCTGGCGCCCCTCGGTCGCCGAGGTCGAGGGCCGCCTCGGCTACATCTTCGGCCGCCGGCACACCCGACGCCTGGTCGGCGTCGTCGGCGGGACGGCGCGCGTCGGCTGGAACGCGGCCTCGCTCGAGAGGGCGCCGGTGCCCCAGCTCGGCGCGTTCATCGGCTTCGTCGTCCGCTGAGCGGGCGCCGCCTTCGACATGTCTCATCGGACATTATCGATTGCCCGCGGCTCGCCCTACCCGTGCGGCCGCGCCAGCGCCTCGAGCCAGGTGTCGAGCGCCGGCCGCCCGGCGCCGCCCTCGTCGTAGAAGCCGGTGTCGCGCCAGATCGCCTCGTAGTCGCCGCCATTGATCGCCTCCCAGAGCGCGTCGTAGTCGCGGACGAGGAAGTTGACGACGAAGGGGAAGCTGTGGACGTCGGCGGCCGCGAGCATGTCGGCGACGAACGCCTCCTGCTTCTCGGGGGTGCCCTCGAAGGTCAGCATGAAGTCCTTGAGCTCGGTGGTCTGGGCCGGGAAGCCCGACTCGCCGATCACCACCGGCTTGCCGCCGGCGAGGGCGACGAAGTCGTCCCAGGCGCTCGCCGGGTAGGGGTTGGCGAGGTAGGCGCTCATGAACGGATAGAAGGAGATCCCGAGGTAGTCGCTGTAGGGCAGGACGTCGGCGAGGGCGTCCATCTGCGCGGCGTGGTCGAGGGCGGTCCAGCCCTCGAGGAGGTCGACGCCCGTGAAGGTCGCGAAGACCGGGAGATCGGGGAACTCGGCCTTAAGCGCGGTGTAGGTCGCGCTGTGGAGGTCGACGAAGGCGTCCCAGCGCTCGGGGGCGTTGGCCTTGAGGAGGTTGACCTCGATGCCGATCGCGAAGTGATCGGGCTCGTACGTGAGGATCGCCTGGCGGCAGAAGCTGAGGTAGGCCGCCTTGACCTCCGGCGCGTCGAAGTCATAGCTGTCCCATGGAGCAGGTAGCGGCATATGCTCCTCCGCGGCCCAGTAGTCGGCGAGCTTCGAGCGCGAGTCGTCGAGCGGCGTGAGGGCGACGTAGACCTCGTGGCCGCCGCCGAGCTGATCGAGGTGCGTCGCCCAGATCGTCTTCACCGACGCGCCGTAGCCGTCGGCGCTCGCGTCCATGCCCGCCTCGACCCACGGGACCCCGGAGGTCGTGTGGAAGGCGAGGAGGTCGACGTCGACGGCGAGGCGCCCGTAGACCCAGTCGACCGCCTCTTGGGTGACGTCGTAGGGGAAGGGCGTCATGCCGAGGGTGAAGGGGCGCGCCTCGAGGCCGGCGGTGGTCGTGCTGGTGTCGGTCGTCGTCTCGGTCTCGCCGGCGGACGTCGCGGTGCCCGTGGACGTCGATGTCGACGTCCCGTCGCCCGTCGTCGACGTGCCCGCGGTCTCCCCCGTCGAGGAGGTCCCCGCGGTCGTCGTCGCCGTCGCGCTCCCCTGCCCTGTCGTCGCCGTCGTCGACGCGCCGTCGTCCCCCGCGCACCCCGCGAGGCCGACGAGCGCGAGCGCCTGCGCCCACTTCCCGAACCAACCGCTGCCGATCATCGCCGCGATGATCCCACAGCCCTGCGCGCGTAAGCGCCCGTGGAACGTCGTTCATTGCCGACTCGGGGGCCGCTCGAGGTTTTCTTTCGCGGCCTCGGGAACTTCCGGCGCCCGCTGGCGTGGGCGCTCATGTGAACCCCAGCGCCCCTCAACCGCTCAGCGCCGAGATCGTCGTCCGCCTCGGCGAC
>JAGQIT010000044.1 GCA_020431135.1 Myxococcales bacterium
TGGCGATCTGGCCGCCGGTCATGTCCGAGTAGGTGTAGGGCCCGTTGAGGCCGTCGACGAACCACGTCTCGTAGGTGTCGGGGTCGATCTTGTAGGCCTGGGTGCCGCCGAGCTGGACGGCCCAGATGTAGCCGTCGACGTCGACGCCGATCCCGCGGTAGAGGTAGTTGCCGGGGAGGGGGACGATGTCGCCGACGACCATCGTCTCGCTGTCGACCCAGCCGACGCCGCCCTGCGTCGCGCTCCAGATCCGGCCCTGGAGGTCCTCAGCGACCCCGGAGCCGCCGTTGCCGGGGATCTGACCGATCGGGCTGTCCCAGGTCTTGGTCTGGTAGTTGAAGCGCCGCGGGACGTCGTCCCAGACCCGCCCCTTGGTGTCGACGGTGATCCCGTAGGAGCCGCCGGAGAAGACCTCGTACTCGAGGGTCTCGTGGTCGACGCGGGCGATCTTCCCCTGGGCCCAGACGTAGAACCACAGGTTGTTGTCGGGGTCGACGGCGGCGCCGTAGGGGCCGAGGCCCCACTCGATGTTGCCGATCGTGCACGGCAGGACGTTGTGCGGGATGTGGACCGTGTCCTCGATATCGCCGCTGTCGCCGTTGACCCGGTGGACCCAGATCCCGGTCTGGCCGCACTGGCCGGGCGAGCCGCTGTCGCCGGTCAGCGTCCAGATCTTCTGGTTCTCGTACTGGCAGGTCTCCTCGTTGTAGACGCCCGAGGTCCAGGCGACGGGGCGCTGGACGGTGAAGTCCGAGAAGGGGTTGTGCCAGGCGATGCACTCGTCGTTGTCGAAGGGGAGGACGTCGTTCGGCCCCGTCGACGTGTCGATCATGCCGTTGTTGTTCTTGTCGACGCAGTCCTCTGGGCGCGACCAGATCTTGGTCAGGCCGGCGAAGCGGTTGGCGACCGCGACGGCGCGGCCGTCGATGCTCACCGAGGTCCGCGACGGGCTGCCGCTGCCGTCGGGGCGGGTGCGGTAGCGGGCGAGCTCGACGACGTCGCGGGTGTCGATCTTGGAGACCGTGTGCTCGCTGCTGTTGGCGATCCACGCGTAGCTCCAGCCGGGGTCGCCGCAGACCTGCTGCATGTCGCAGTTGCCCCCGGTCGTCGTCGTGCCGTCGGTGTCGGTGTCCGTCACCGTCACGCCGTCGGTCGTGCTCGTGCCGTCGGTCGTCGTCGTCGTCGTCGAGGTCTCGCCGGTCGTCGTCGTCGAGGTCTCGCTCGTCGAGGTGGTCGACGTCGACGAGCCCGACTCCGACGCGCTCTCGCTGCCGGAGTCCTGGGTCGTGCTCTCGGTCGCGGAGGCGCTGTCGCTGCCGCTGTCCATCGTCGTCGACATCGTCGCCGTCGCCGACAGCGAGCCCTCCGACGCGGACGCGGTCTCGCTCGTGACGACGTCGTCGCCGTTGCAGCCGGCGAGGAGCGAGGCGAGCGCGAGGATTCCGAGGGTTGGGGCGGCGAGGCGGCGGGCGGGGTGCGACATCGAGGAGGGTCCTTTCGCGGCCCTCCTAGAGTCGCCAAAGGGGGATGGCGCGGTCAACGGGCGCCTTCGCGCCTTCGTCCCCGCGCCTGCCCCCGGTCGGGCCTACCAGCCGCAGCAGTCGGCGCCGATGTCGTCGAGGATCGACGGGTCGAAGTCCATGCAGACGTTCATCTGCTGCGGGCAGACCGCGGTCATCACGTCGTCCTCGTAGCAGGTGCAGGACTCGGCGGTGCAGATGATCTCGTGCGTGTAGTCCGGGCACTCCTCGCTGACGGAGCACTCGGTGCCGTTGGGGTCGCTGCCGGCGCTGCCGCTGCACTCCTCGCCGCCGCTCTCGCAGACCGCGTTGATCTGCTCGCCCTCCGCGAGGCAGAGGTCCTCGCTCTCGAAGTCGGCGCACTCGGCCATCCCCAGGCACTCGTTGAAGGCGACGAAGGCGGCCTCGCACTCGGCGTCGGGCTCGACCGGGGTCGACTCGTTGACGCAGGTGGCGACGCAGGCGTCGAGGGAGTCCCACTCGTCGGGGTAGCAGGCGATGACGACCTCGCAGGCCTTGGCGCAGCTCTCCGCGAGCGCCGGGCTGCCGCCGGTGTCGGTGTCCGCGGTCGTCGTGCCGGAGGTGCCAGAGGTCGAGCTGTCGGTCGACCCGCCGGCGCTGTCGGTCGTCGTCGAGGTGCCGTCGGAGTCGCTCGCGGAGCCGGTCATCCCCGTGCTCTCGGTGGCGCCCGAGGTCGAGGTCGACGACGTGGAGGTCGACGACGTGGAGGTCGACGACGCGTCCGTGTCGGAGCCGCCGTCGGTGGTCCCGTCGTCGCCGGTGCAGGCGACCGGGATGAAGAGGGCGAGGGCGAGGGCGGGGATGAGGCTCTTGCGGATCATGCGATGGGCTCCTGTACGTAGGGAAAGAAGGCGAATTCGCCGCGACCGTGGCGGCCGCGGTGCGGCGAATGATGGCGAGGCGGCCCTCGACCTGCAAGCCGCTCGCCATTTCTGCGAGAAAAACGACGCCGCAGGCGGCCGTCGACGTAGCGGACCTCACGGAACGTCACCGGAGGGCGCTCCGCGAGGCGCCGCGATCCTGGTATCGTCGCGCAGCGATGCCGACGACCGTGCTCCTCCGCGATGATATGGGCCGCCCTTGGCGCATCACGCTCTCTGGGCGAACCGTGATCACGGGCGAGGGCTCGTCGCAGGTGGTCCAGGAGCTCGACACGATCGAAGAGGCCGAGCGTCACTTCGAGTGGGTGCTCCAGCGCCGCCGCCGCGACCGCTACACCCTCGTCGAGGTCAAGGAGATCGACGCCGGCGATCCGCTGCTCAAGGCCGACGCGCTCGGCGACCGCGCCAAGTGGGACGCCGACCGCGGCCGCCTCGAGATCACCTTCAAGGACACCGCCGATCGCAACTACTGCGCCGCGGTGATCGAGCGGGTCGTCGAGCTCCAGCCGCGCGTCCTCCACCTCCTCTGCGATCCGCAGAGCCCGGGCGAGACCTTCGCCGACGCCCTCCTCAGCGCGACGCTCGACAGCGTCGAGGTGCTGATCCTCGACACCTACTGGCAGACGATCGCCCGCCAGCGCCGCAACTACTTCGGCGACCTCGCCGAGCTCTTCGAGGCGATGCCGCGCCTGCAAAAGGCGTTCATCACCGGCGCGATCAAGGCGAGCCCCTTCGCCCACAGCCGCCTGCGCGAGCTCTACCTCCTCGGCGATCCGATCCCCGACGTCAGCGTCGCCGCGCTCGCCGACTCGCAGCTCCCCTCCCTCGAGGTCCTCGGCCTGACCTTGGCCGCCGACACCGGGCCGGTCGAGGCGGAGCCGCTGAAGGCGGCGCTCGCGGGGCTCGTCGCCCCGAAGCTGCGCGAGGTCGTCGTCGACGGGCTCGAGGGGATCGTCGCCTTCCTCGGCGCCGGCGCGCTGCCGCCGACCCTCAGCGACGGCGGCGTGCTCATCCTCGGCGGCGAGATCGAGGACGAGGACGCGCTCCTCGCCGCGCTGCGCGTCCACAAGGACGCGCTCTCCGGGCTCTCGAAGCTCGCGCTGCCGCTCGGCGACGCGGTGTCGATCGACGGC
>JAGQIT010000612.1 GCA_020431135.1 Myxococcales bacterium
CGACGCCCCGGCGCAGGCCTTCGACGGCGCCCGCGCTCGCCTCGCGGCGGTCCGCGAGGCCCTGCGCGCCGGCGCCGTCCCGGCCCGCGACGTCCAGATCTCACGCAGCGACCTCGCGGCGGCCTACGAGGGCCCCTACGCGACGCGCCGGTTCATCGGCTACCGCAGCGAGTCGTCGCTGACGATCCTCGCCCGCGACCTCGCCGCGATCGAGCCGCTCCTCCAGGCGATCGTCGCCGCCGGCGCGCTCCTCAGCGACGTCACCTACAGGACGAGCGCCCTCACCCGGCTCCGCCAACAGGCCCGCGAGGGCGCCGTCGCGGCGGCGCGGCGCAAGGCCGAGGCCTACGCCGGCGCCGCGGGGGTCCGGGTCGGTCGCCTCCTCCACCTCGAGGACATCAACCCCGACGACCTCAGCCGGCGCTCCCACGCCCCCGACATCGACCTCAGCGCCGACAGCGACGAGGAGGCGACGACCGGGACGATCCGCGTCGCCGGGGCGGTGATGGCCTGCTTCGCGATCCTCGACGGCTGATCACTCGGTCGACGCCCTCTGCTTCGTCGACTTCTTCTTCTTCTTCGCCTTCTTCACCCTCGCCTCGGGCGGCGTCTCGTGGTGGAGGAAGGAGTCGCCGGGGTCGACGAGGAAGCGGTGACGGACCGCCTCGCGGCCGAGGAGCATGCGAAAGCCCATGAGCGCCCGGTTCGTAAGGGTCAGCTCGATCTCGACGACGCTCTCGCCGATCTCGACCTGGGTCTTGATCACCGGCCGGTGCTCGGCGTGGCCGCCGGAGTTTCGCACGGTCCGCTCGTCGATCACCGCGGCCTCGGCGATCACGGAGTTCTCGAGGTCGCGCTGGTGCGGGTGGACCTCGAAGCGCACCCACGCCTCGCCGCGCCGCTGGAAGCGCTCGACGTTCACAGCGTGGAGCGCGCTGGTCCGCGCCCCCGTGTCGATCTTCGCCTTGACCGCCGGGATCCCGAGCTCCGGCAGACCCACCCACTCACGCCAGCCGATCACCGGCAGCGACTCATGCCTGACCGTCCGCGTCATGAGGGGAGGATCCACCGGCGCCGGCGATCGGGTCAAGCGAGCTGACGTCGCGTGACCGTCGCGCGCCGGCTGGCGGCGGTTTGAGCGTGCGGCGTGTGCTCTCGCGCCGCGCTCATCGGCCTCGGCCCTCGCGGCCCTCGCAAGAGCGCCGCTGTGCCGGCGACGCGCGAACCTCCTAGCCGTGTCGCCGATCGCCGCGGGCTGCTAGCATCGCGCGGTGTCCGGGCTCCGCCGCCGCCTCGCCGAGGCCTGGCCCCACCTGCGGGCGCTCTTCATCGCCTATCACGTCGCCGCGGTCGTGATCCTCTCGTTGCCGCCGCCGGGCGCGATGACCTCGCCGGCGCTGTGGCGCAGCGCCAACCTCCGGGCGGACATCGCGGGCTACGCGGCGGCCCTCCAGCGCGCGGGCGTCGACGTCACGCCGACCGAGCTCGGTGACCGCCTCCTCCGCGCCGCCCACGGCGTCGCCGCGGTGACCGACGCCCTCTCCCGGCCCTTCCGCGGCTACGCTGAGGTGGTCGGCGCGCGCCAGGGCTGGGCGATGTTCGCGAGCCCGCAGCGCCACCCGGCCGAGCTCCACGTCGAGCTCCAAGAGGGCGAGAGCTGGCGCCTGATCTACCGCCCGCACGACGACGCCGCGGCCTGGCGGAGCGCGACCATGCGGCACAACCGGATGCGCAAGTTCGCCGGCCGCTTCGCCCGCGGCTTCATCCCGAAGAACTACGACGAGCTCGCCCGCTGGCTCGCGCAGGAGGCCGCCGCCGATCACCCGCAGGCGACCGCCGTCCGCGTCCGCCTCTACCGCTACACCAGCCTGCCGCCGGCCGAGGTCCGCGAGGGCCAGCGCCCGAAGGGCCGCTATGAGCACACGCGGACGTTCTCGAGCGCTGACCTGCGGGGTCCGCGATGAGGCGTTTGCGCCGGGCCTACGCCGCGCTCGTCGCCTTCGCCGGCGAGCGCGAGCCGGCCGAGGGCCTCGCCCTCTTCCGCATCGCCGTCGGCCTGGTGATGCTCTACGCGCTCCTGTCGATGGTCGTCCCCGGCCTCGACCACCTCCTGTGGATCGACGCGGCCGACGGCGGCATGCAGCGGCTGCGCGGCGACCACTGGCTCCTCGAGCTCCTCGGCGGGCCGACGGGGGCGGTGATGGGCGCGCTGATCCCGACGGGGATCCTCCTCGCCGTTCTCGTCGCCGCCGGCGCGGGCGGCCGCGTCACCCTCCTCCTCGCCGGCCAGGTCTACGCGGCGATCGTCCGCGCCAACCCGACGATCATCGGCGGCTACGATCACCTGCTCACCAACGCCCTGTGGCTCCTCTTCCTCGGCGGGGCGACGGCGAGCCTGTCGGTCGACGCCCGCCTGCGCCGCGGCGCCTGGCGGCCGGCGGACGCGACGGTCGCGGCCTGGCCGCGGCGCCTCGCCGTCTTCCAGCTCCTCGTCGTCTACACGACCACGGGGATCAACAAGCTCGGCGTGCCGTGGACGCCGATCGGCGGCTTCTCGGCGCTCTACTGGGTCTACCAGGAGCCGACCTGGCGGCGCTTCGACATGAGCTGGACCGCCGACCCGCTCCCCTACGTCCTCCTCCAGATCGCCGCCGCCGTCACCTGGATCTGGGAGATCGGCGCGATCATCTTGCTGCTCTTCTTCTACTTCCGGGCGACGCCCGAGCGCCCGGGGCGTCTTCGCGCGCTCGCCCAGCGCTTCGACCTCCGCGCCGGCTTCATCGCGGTCGGCGTCGTCCTCCACGTCGGGATTCTCCTCACGCTCAACGTCGGCCCCTTCTCGTGGATCAGCCTCGCGTATTACCTCTGCTTCTTCCGTCCTGAAGAGCTCGTCAGCGCCGTCCGCCGTCTCCGCCGCCGGCCGGTCACGGGTGCCCCTGACGGCGACGAGCGAGCGCCGCGCGCATAGGTGCAACCGGCGTTCTGGACGAAAGGACATGAGCCCGTCGCGGCGATGCGATATTTTCCTGTGGCTGCGCGCTGCAGCTGTACTGCGGCGCGCGAGGAACTTCCTATGGCTCTGAAAAAATTCTTCGTCACCCTCGCTACGCCGGCGCTCTTCTGGCTCGCCGGCGCGACCGCGCTCGTCGCCTGCAACGGCGGCGGCACAGGCTCCGCCTCCGCGACCGCCGGCGAGAGCAACTCCGGCTCCGCGACCGCGACCGAGTCCGCCACCGACACCGACTCCGGGACGGCGACCGAGTCCGACTCGGGCGGCGAGTCGATGACCGGCGGCGAGGAGAGCAACTCCGGGACCGGCGGCGAGTCGCAGGGCTCCGGCTCGAGCACCGGCGAGACGACGACCGGCATGGGCATGGGCGGCACGCCGTGCGGCAACGGCGAGATCCAGCCTGACCTCGGCGAGGAGTGCGACGACGGCAAGGAGAACGGCCCGGGCCAGGCCTGCAAGACCGACTGCACCCTCAACGTCTGCGGCGACGGCGACCAGGGCCCCGGCGAGGAGTGTGACCTCGGCGCCGACAACAACAACGAGGGCTCGTGCAAGATCGACTGCACGCAGAACGTCTGCGGCGACGGCTACATGGGCCCCGGCGAGGGCTGCGACGACGGCAACAAGGTCAACGACGACGAGTGCACCAACGAGTGCAAGCTCGCGTCCTGCGGCGACGGCCTGGTCAGCGCTCAGGAGGAGTGCGACGACGCCAACGACGACAACACCGACGA
>JAGQIT010000613.1:0-201 GCA_020431135.1 Myxococcales bacterium
TCCGCGCGTCGCCGCAGCCGCGTCGTCGCCGTGGCTGCGGGCGCGCCCCGTCGCCTGGGCGGCGTGCGATGATCTTGGCGATGGCGGAGAACCACGAGGTGATCATCGTCGGCGGGCGCCCGGCCGGGGCGTCGCTCGCCCTGCGCCTCGCGGAGGCCGGCGTGCGCGTGCTGGTGCTCGACAAGGCGGAATTCCCGTCGC
>JAGQIT010000613.1:246-5013 GCA_020431135.1 Myxococcales bacterium
CGACGAGCTCGGCCTCGAGGAGGCGGCCTACAGCCGCTGCGCCACCCGCTTCAGGCGCTTCGTCTTCACCTTCGACGGCCACTTCGAGACGATCCTCGAGATGCCGCGCTGCCACGGGCGCGACTACCTCTACGGGGTCGATCGCGCGGGCTTCGACGCGCTGCTCTGGAGCCGCCTCGAGGCGCACCCCGGCGTCGACGCGCGCGCGGGCGTCCGGGTCCGCGCGCTCCTCCGCGACGACGCCGGCCGGGTCGTCGGCGTCGAGGCGATCGACGAGGGCGGGGCGCGCGAGCATCGCGGGCGCTGCGTCATCGGAGCCGACGGCCGCTTCAGCCTCGTGGCCCGCAAGGCCGGCGCCCGGGTGCTCGAGGACGTGCCCCTCACGAGCACCGCCTACCAAGCCGAGTGGAGCGGCGTGGCGCCGGCGCTCCCGGACGGCGAGGGCGGGGCGCAGGTCGTGGCGAGCGGGCGCGGGCGCAACCTCCTCCTCTTCCCGGCCGCGCCGGGCCGTCACTTCGTCGTCGTCCACGCCCGCTCCGATCGCGTCGACATCGGCGGCGACGCGCAGGCCTACTACGACGCGCAGCTCGCCAGCAGCGAGGTCGTCCGGCGCCGGCTCGCGGGCGCCGAGCGGTGCGGGCCGCTCGTCGGCGTCAAGCGGATCGCCAACCGCTACGTCGAGCACGCCGGCGACGGCTGGCTCCTCGTCGGCGACGCCGTCCACTGCAAGGATCCCGCGGACGGGCAGGGGATCTACGACGCGCTGATCGAGGCCAAGCGCCTCGCGCCGCTGCTCGTCGAGCACCTCGCCGGGGCGCGCAGCTGGGCGTCGCTGTCCGACGCCTACGGCCGGGCGCTGCGCGAGGAGACCGAGGCGATGTTCAGGACCACCTGCAAGCGCCTCAAGGACGATCTCTACAGCGAGCCGCCGGCGCTGGTCATCAAGACCTTGATCCGCTGGATGATGACGGATCCCGAGTACACGCGGCGCTTCCTCTCGTACCTCAGCCGGGTGATCCCGCCCGACGGCTGGATGACGCCGGGGCTCGTCGCGCGGGTCGTCGCCCGGGGGATCGCGCGCGACGTCCGGGGGCTGCTGCGCGGTCGATCCTCGACATGGCCATAGGGTCAGGTTCTTTCGCGGCCGCGGCGAGCGATCGAACGCACGAGCGAGCGCGTGCACGCGACGCGGACGTCCGCGTCGCGGTTGACCCGGCGGACAGGTCGCGGTCGCCCTCCCTGCCTCGCCCGCGCGCGACGATCCCCCAGCGGCCCCGCGGCCTGGGGCCTCGCGCTCGTCCGGCGCTCGTCCGGCGCTCGTCCGGCGCGCGTTCAACCGCGGCGGCGCGCGCTGGTAGGCGTCGGCATGGGGGACCTGCTCGCGGCGCGTCCTCACGGAGAGATCGCCGAGCCGCGCAATTGATCGGACGTCGGCGATCACTCCCCTGCGAGCGCCGGCCGACGGCGCGCGATTGGAACGACCATGAACCGCGATCACCTGACGATGCTGACCCTCTCCACGACCCTCCTCGGGCTGAGCGCGGTCGAGCTGACGCTGGCCTGCGCGCTCCGGATCCGGCGCGGGCTGACGGCCTCGCTCAGCGGTCGCCTCCGCGGCGACGCGCGGCGATCGCTCCCCGCCTGACGTACGTCGCAGCGAACCGCTCCGAGCGCAGAGGAGTCTCTAGTGAGCGCCGACAACCCCCCGAGTGCGCTGCCTGCGTTCGTCGAACGCGGCGGCGAGCAGGTCTCCCGCGGGCCCTTTCAGCAGAACGCGACCGATCTCCGGGCCTTCGTCCTCCGCGGCGATCGCCAGCGCCTCGCCGCGCTCTGCGAGCGGACCTTTGAGATCCCGAGCGGCGGCGTGATCCGCTGCCGTCCCGTCAGCGACGCGGTGATCCTGACCTTCGCCACGATCGGCGAGCTCCGCTCCCTCGACGCCGTGCACCGCGAGCACGGCTGGATGTCCGAGACCGACGTCGTCTTCTGGGTGCCGGTGATCGTCGAGCACCCGGAGGGCGGGGCGCGTCGGCGCCGGCTCGCCTGGATGATCCCCTACATCTTCGTCGATCAGGCCTGCGCCGTGATCACGGGGCGCGAGGCCTACGGCTTCCCCAAGGCCTTCGGACGCTTCGAGATCCCCGCGGATCCGACGAGCGCCGGGCCCTACCGCGTGTCGACGCCTGTCCTCGAGGTCCATGATCCGAGCACCGAGCTGGCGGAGCGGCGGATACTCGAGGTCCGGGAGGTCCGACGACGCGCGGCGACGCCGGCTTCGAGCGCGTCGCTGACGGTCCGCGAGGCGCTCTCCCTGGCCCTCGGCGACGCGCCGCTGTCGGCGCTCATCACCAGCTTGGGCGGCCTCCCGGAGCTCCTGCGTGACGGCGCCCCGGTGCTCTTCCTCCGCCAGCTCCGCGACGTCGCCGATCCGAGCCGCGCGCTGCTGCAGGAGATCCTCCTGGCGCCGGCGCGGACGACGGCGCTGCGCTCGGTCGCGTCGATCCCCGGCGAGTTTGAGCTCGAGCTCGGCGACGCCGCCAGCCACCCGATCGCCCGCGATCTCGGCCTCACCCCGGTCTCGCCGATCCACGCCGCGCTCCGGGTCGACTTCGACTTCGCGATGGAGCGCGGCCAGACCCTCTTCCTGCGCGTCCCGCAGCCCTCCGCGCCCTCGCTGCCGGCGCAGCCGCGGCGCCGCGTCGCGGTGCTCGGCGGCGGCCTCGGATCGCTCTCGGCGGTCTTCGAGCTCACCGAGCAGCCGGGCTGGGAGGAGCGCTTCGACATCACCGTCTACCAGCTCGGGCACCGCCTCGGCGGCAAGGGGGCGAGCGGCCGCAACGCGGAGGTCGCCCAGCGGATCGAGGAGCACGGCCTCCACATCTGGTTCGGCTTCTACGAGAACGCCTTCTCGATGATCCGGCGGTGCTTCGCCGCCGCCCAGCGGCCGCCGGGCGCCCCGCTGGCGGACTGGCGCGAGGCCTTCAAGCCGCACCACCACGTCGTCGTCGAGGAGGCGCTCGACGGCGAGTTCCGCCCGTGGACGATGATCTTCCCCGAGGCCGCCGGCGAGCCCGGCGACGGGGACCCGAGCGGCGGGCCGATCGCATGGGTGCAGCGCCTCGCGTCGGCGACCGCGACGCTCCTCGAGACGGCGCTCGCCGTCTCGCAGGCGGAGCCCGATCGGCGGCCGCGCGGGCCTGGGGCGTGGATCGAGAACGCGGCCCTCGGTGCGCTCCTCAGCGCCCTCCAGCTCGTGCAGAAGCTCAGCGTCGCGGCGATCGACGACCCCGAGTTCGCGGCGCTCCTCGATCGCGGCCCGGTGACGCGCGCGCGCAAGCAGGTCCTCGCCCAGCTCGAGCGGCTGATCGCCCGCAACGAGGAGGTCCGCCGCCCGTGGATCGTCATCGACCTCCAGCTCGCCATGATCACCGGGATCATCCGCGACCGCGTCCTCGCCCGCGGCTTCGAGGCGATCGACGACCTCGACTTCGTCGCCTGGCTGCGCAGCCACGGCGCCAGCGAGCTCACCACCTGGTCGGCGCCCGTGCGCGTGATGTACGACCTCGTCTTCGGCTACGAGGGCGGCGACCTCGAGCGCCCGCGCCTCGCCGCGGGCGTCGCCCTGCGCGGCATCCTGCGGATGATCCACGGCTACAAGGGCGCCGTGATGTGGAAGATGCAGGCGGGGATGGGCGACGTCGTCTTCACGCCGCTCTACGAGGTCCTGCGCGCCCGCGGCGTCAAGTTCGAGTTCTTCCACCGCGTCCGCGCCCTCGGCCTCGCCGACGACGCCGATCGGATCGCGACGATCACCGTAGGGCGGCAGGCGACGGTGCGCGGCGGCACGTACGATCCCCTCGTCGACGTCAAGGGCGTCGGCTGCTGGCCGGATCGTCCCAACTATGATCAATTGATCGAGGGCGAGGCGCTCGCCGCCGAGGGGATCAACCTCGAGTCGGCGTGGACGCCGTGGGCGGACGTCGAGACCCGGGTCCTGCGCGAGGGCGAGGACTTCGACGACGTCATCCTCGGGATCCCGCCGGCCGCGCTGCGCTCGATCGCCGGCGCGCTGATCGACCGCTACCCGCGCTGGCGGACGATGATCGACGAGGTCGCGACGGTGTGCACGCACGCGATCCAGCTGTGGACGCGGCCCGATCTCGAGGGGCTCGGCTGGCGCCACGGCGGCGACACGACGCAGGGCCCGATCGTCGGCGCCTACGTCGAGCCGACCGACACCTACGCCGACATGAGCCACCTCCTCCTGATGGAGGACTGGCCAAAAGACCAGGCGCCCGGGCACATCGCCTACTTCTGCGGGCCGCTCGCGGATCCTGAGGAGGCGCCGCCAGACGACCACGAATTCCCGGAGCGGGCCCGCAGCGGCGTCGTCGCGATGGCCGAGCGCTTCCTCGACGACCACCTCGGCGGCCTCTGGCCCGCGGCGGTCGACGCCGAGGGTCGCTTCGACCGCGCGCTCCTCGTCGACCTCGAGGGGCGGCCGGCCCGCGAGCGCCTCGCCAGCCAGTTCCTCCGCGCCAACGTCGAGCCCAGCGATCGCTACACGCTGTCGCTGCCGGGGACGATCGCCAGCCGCCTGCCGGCCGACGGCTCGGGGGTCGACAACCTCTTCCTCGCCGGCGACTGGATCGACAACGGGTTCAACTGCGGCTGCATCGAAGCCGCGGTGATCTCGGGGCTGCAGTGCGCCCGATCGATCGCCGGGCTCGACCTCGAGATCCCCGGCGAGACCGACGCCTGGCTCCA
>JAGQIT010000614.1 GCA_020431135.1 Myxococcales bacterium
TCGCCCCCAACAACCCGACCGGCAACTACCTCGACGCGCCGACGATCGCCGCCCTCGACGAGCTCGCCGCCGACCGCGAGCTCGCGCTCATCATCGACGAGGTCTTCTTCGACTACGCGATCGACGGGCGCCCGCACGCCTCGCCGCTCGCCGGCCCGCGCCGCGCCCTCACCTTCGCGCTCTCCGGCCTCTCGAAGGTCGCCGCGCTGCCGCAGATGAAGCTCGCCTGGGCCGTCACGCACGGACCCGCGGACCTCGTCGCCGCCGCCCTCGCGCGCCTCGACGTCATCACCGACACCTTCCTCAGCGCGTCGACGCCGATCCAGCGGGCGGCCCCCGCCCTCCTCGCGGCGGCGCCGGCGATTCAAGCGACGATCCGCGGGCGCCTCGAGGCCAACCTCGCGGCCCTGCGCGCGCGCTGCCGGAGCACCGCCCTGACCCCGACCAGCGTCGAGGGCGGCTGGACGGCGCTCGTCCGCCTGCCGGCGATCGGCCTCGACGACGGGGCCTGGGCGCTGCGCCTCCTGGACGCCGGCGTTCTCAGCCAACCCGGCTACCTCTACGACCTCGAGGCCCCCTACCTCGCGCTCTCGCTCCTCACCCCGCCGGCGGTCTTCCGCCGCGGCGTCGACCGCCTCGGCGAGCTCGCGGAGCGCCTCGTCGCGGCGTGACAACGACGGCCGAGAAAACACCACATCCTCAGAGTTTGTCGCGGCCTCCGCGGGAGCCCAGCCCGCGGCGCGTTTCGGTCCGCGCGGCCCCTCGCGCCACCGACGAGACGCGCGCGTACGGGGCCGCAACACGGGCGCATCGGCGCCGAGGCCAGTGATGAGGGCGCGTGAAAGGTCGTGCAGACCCTCGCCGCAGACTGCTAGGTTCCTAGCCATGAGCGCCAGCGACGAGATCACGCTCCTCTCTCCTGCGATCGCGGAGTACGTGCACGCGCACACGACCCCGGAGAGCGCGCTCTTCCGCGACCTCTGCGACGAGACCCAAGCCTCCCTCGACTCGCCGCAGATGCAGGTCGGGCGGGTCGAGGGCGCCCTGCTCCGCCTCCTCGTCGCCATCTCCGGCGCCCGGCGGATCCTCGAGATCGGCACCTACAGCGGCTACTCCGGCCTGGCGATGGCCGCGGCGCTCCCCGAGGGCGGCTCGCTCATCACCTGCGACGTCGATCCGGTGGCCACCGCCGTCGCCCGCCGCTACTTCGACCAGAGCGGCTACGGCGATCGGATCACCATCCGCCTCGGCCCCGCCCTCGAGACGATCGCCAGCCTCGCCGCCGAGGAGCGGCGCTTCGACCTCGTCTTCATCGACGCCGACAAGGAGAACTACAGCAACTACTGGGACGCGGTGCTCCCCCTGGTCCCGCGCGGCGGCCTCATCGTCGCCGACAACACCCTGTGGAGCGGCCGCGTGCTCGACCCCCAAGAGCCCACCGACAGGGCGATCGTCGCCTTCAACCGCAAGGTCGCCGAGGATCCGCGGGTCGAGCAGGTGCTCCTCT
>JAGQIT010000615.1:0-1401 GCA_020431135.1 Myxococcales bacterium
AGTTCCAGATCAGCTTCTCGAGCTCGATCGCCGCGAAGGCGCCCGCGTCCACGACCTCCGCCGGGATCCCGATCTCGCTGAGCCAAGCGACGACGGCCGCTGCGTGCGGCCCGTAGAAGGGGCTGCTGCCGCCGGGCTCGGGGCGATCGCCGCGTCGGCTGACCGCGAAGAAGAGGAGCCCGCGGGTGACCTGCTCGAGCCCGCGCGCCGTGATCCACGGGCGCAGCATGCCGTTCTGGATCAGCACCAGATCGCCGCGACGCCCCGCCGGGACCCGCTCGAGGACGCCGTCGAGGTCGTCGTTACGCACGGTGACGAGCACGGGCTCGCCCGCGGCGCCCGCGAGCGCCTCCCAGCCGCGGTCGCGGGTGATCAGGGAGCAGGGGAGGCCGCGCTCGGCGCAGAGCTCCGCGAGGGTTCCGCCGACACGTCCGGCGCCGATGATCGAGATCGCCATGGCCTGCCTCCTACCACAGCTCTGCGGCGCCCGGCGGCGCGAGACGAGGCGTCGCCGCACGAACCCCAGCTCCGGCCCGCGCCGCTAGTTGCAGTCGACGAACTCGACCTCGTAGCTGATCGGCGGGTCGACGTTCGTCACCTCGACCTTGTAGGTCTTGCCGGCCTCGCTCTTCCACCCCTGCGGGATCATCGAGATCGCCGAGGCCGATCCGTAGTTGCTGAGCAGGCTCGTCACCTGCATCGGCTTGTCGACGCCGTCCGCGGTCACCTTCACCGTCGCGTTGCTCAGGCCGATCGCGTCGCTCTGGACGGTCCAGCCGGTGCTGTCGACCGCCGCCGCGATCGGGAAGGGGCCCGGCGCCGGCCAAGCCGTCCACTGCTTGTTGCCCTGGCCGCCGCCGCTGATCACCCACATGCACGAGTAGTTGCTCGTCGAGCCGATGCCGATCGTCCCGAGGCTGTTCGAGAGGATCCAGCGGCGGTGGCCGATGGTCATCGGGTTGCCCGGATCGAGCATATAGAGGCCGACCGAGGCGGTCCCCGCGGTCGTCGCGATGTTGCTCTTGCCGGCCGCCGCCGCCCCGTTCGCGGTGTAGCACTGCCAGTTCATCGGCGGGTTGTGGTTGAGGGTGCCGTTGGCGTGCATCATCAGCGCGCACTCCTGGGCCTTGGCGCTGTGGTCGTCGTTGAGCGTCACCGGCGGGAGGTCGGCGAGCCAGCGGTAGAGGTTGACCAGCGTGAGGGTGCTGCCCTTGCCGCCGCCGACGTAGTCGCCCGCGTCGCAGCCGGCGACGCTCCCCGTCCACATCCCCGGGGTGGTCATCGACATGTCGTAGTTCCAGCGCGTGCACACGCCGTCGGGCGTCGTGTTGTCGTCGCCGCCGCCCGAGTCGCTGCCGGTCGTGTCGTCGCCGGTCGTCCCCGAGGTCGACGAGCCGGAGG
>JAGQIT010000615.1:1464-5362 GCA_020431135.1 Myxococcales bacterium
CGCTGTCGCTCGCGTCGCCGGTCGTCCCTGTCGACGTCGCCGTCGCGCTCACGCCCGAGTCCGAGTCGACGTCGCCGCTGCTGTCGCTGCCGTCGCTCGAGCCCACGCTCGAGGCGTCCGAGGTCGCGGGGTTCGTCGCCTGCGTCGGATCCCCGGTCGCCCCTTCGGCGCTCGTCGAGCCCGCAGACGTGGAGCCCTCCGTCTCGTCGCCGAGGCCGACATAACAGGCGGTGGTGATCAGGCTCATGGCCAGCGTGGCGTACGTCAAAGGGCGGGCGATAGTGCGCATTACTAGCGATACCGCCCCTCCGAGCGCCGCCTGTCAAGCCCCGCGTCGCCCGGATGCGCGCCGCAGCACGCGCTCGCGGCCGCTCCGGCGAGCAGAGGTCCGCACCGAGGATGGCTGTCACAGCGATGTCACATTTGGCCGCTGCTGGCCCTAGAGGCCCATAATTCACCGATTTCGCCGGCTTGACAGCGCCCCGTCCCGTGCACCAATGTCGGCGCGCCTGCGCACAGCGGGCGCGGAGAGGCGACGAAATGAGCAATTTTAAGATTGAGGCTTGGATCGTGGCGCCGGTGATCGCGGGATCGCTTGCGTGCAGCATCACCAGCGGCAACACCGAGAGCTCGAGCGCGACCGAGAGCGGCAGCGACTCGGACACCGACAGCACCGGCACCGACACCGCCGCGACCGAGACCGGCACCGAGACCGGCAGCCCTGACGGCGCCGTGACCATCTACCAGATCCAGCAGGGCGAGGTCCCCGTCGACTCGATCGTCAAGGTCAACAACGTCGTCGTCAGCACGCCCGTGCAGGCCGACAACGGCGCGGTGTTCGTCCAGGAGATGGCCGGCGGCGAGTACTCGGGGATCTACCTCTACATGTACGACGAGGTCTTGATGGGCCTCGACCTCGCGCCCGGCGACGTCATCAACCTGACCGGCGAGTACACCGAGTTCTACGACTTTTCCGAGATCACGGTGAAGGCGCCTGAGGACATCCAGATCGTCTCGTCCGGCGCGCCGCCGACCCCGGAGGTCGTCAACGCCGCCGACATCGCCACGGGCGGCGCCAAGGCCGAGGCCTACGAGAGCGTCCTCGTCACCGTCCAGAACGTCACCGTGACCAACCCGGATCTCGGCTTCGGCGAGTTCGAGGTCGAGTCGTCGCTCCACGTCGACGACTTCTTCTACCCGAACATGGGCCCGAGCTACCCCTCGGGGACGACGATCGACTCGATCACCGGCGCGATGCTCTACAACTTCGAGGAGTTCAAGCTCGCGCCGCGCAGCCTCGACGACATCCAGGGCGCGTCGGGCGGGACGACCACCGACACGACGACCACCGACACGACGACCACCACCACCACGGGCGGCGAGGATCTGACGATCTACGACCTCCAGATGGGTACGGTCGCGCCGAACACCCCGGTCGAGATCAAGGACGTCGTCGTCACCACCGGCCTGACCTTTAAGGGCGACGCGTTCTTCGTCGAGGATCCGGCGGGCGGCGAGTACAGCGGGATCTACGTCTACCTCCAGGATCCCAACGGCGTCAGCGTCAAGCCGGGCGACGTCGTCACCCTCACCGGCGTCTACGACGAGTTCTACGACAACTCGCAGATCGAGATCGCCGACGCCTCGGGGATCATGGTCACCGGCACCGACGCGGTCCCGGCCCCCGAGGTCGTCAACGCCGCTGACGTCGCCACCGGCGGCGCCAAGGCGGAGGCCTACGAGGGCGTGCTCGTCGAGATCGAGGGCATCACGGTCACCAACCCCGACCTCGGCTTCGGCGAGTTCGAGGTTACGGGCGGCCTGCGCGTCGACGATCTCTTCTTCGCCATGGGCGACTGGCCGGCGGTCAGCATGGGCGACGCCTACGCCTCGATCATCGGGACGATGAACTTCAGCTTCGATGAGCGGAAGCTCTCGCCGCGGACCATCGACGACTTCGCCAAGTAGGTCGAGCTCCGAGCGACCGATCTTCGCGGCCGCGCCTCCTCGCCTAGGGGAGCGCGGCCGCGCCCGTTCTCGGCGCGGCGCGAGGGGCAGGGGAGGGCGCCCGCGCGCGGCCCCGAGGCCCCAAACGCCCCCTAGAGCGCCCCGAGAACGCGCAGTGTCGCCCTTCGGGCCCTCGCCGACGGCGCGTGAGCGCGCGGCGTGAGGGCGCCCGCGCGCCTCGACCCGCGAACGCCGAGGCCCCGAATTTGCGGCTATTTCGCCCCGAATGACGCCGAATTGTGACAATCCGACGCCAGGGATGACCGTTGCCTCCGGCGGTCGATTTTGTTCATAATGGGCCGTGGTCGCTCGCCCCCTCAATTGTAGACAGCGCCTGCGGACTCGCTCGCTCCTGACCGTGACCGGCGTCGCGATCGCGGCGGCGGCCCTCCTCGCGCCGCCGCGCGCCAGCGAGGCCGGCGAGGCGCGCTCGAAGGTGATCCTCGACGGCAAGCCGGTCGCCGTTCACTTCAACGACGGCGACTCGTTCAGGGTCATCGGCGGCACGGCGAACGGCACCAAGGCCCGCCTCATGGGCTTCAACACCCTCGAGTCCTACGGCCCCGTCCATAGCTGGGGCGGCTGGACCGAGAAGGAGATGTACGTGCTCGCCAAGATGGCGACGCTCAACGCCCGCCGCGGCGTCTGGGAGTGCTTCTCACAGGGCGACGTCGACACCTACGGGCGCTCGCTGATCTGGTGCCCGGGCCTCGCCGAAGATCAGATCCGCAAGGGCCTCGCCCACGTCATGACGGTGACAGACGACCCCGGCGACGCGGCGCTCGTCGCCGCCCAGAAGGACGCGATCGCCAACCGCCGCGGGATCTGGGCCCACGGCGTCCCCGACTTCGTCCTCACCTCGCTGCACTCGATCGACGAGAGCATCGGCCGCAAGGATCGCGAGCGCAACTACAACCGCCTCGTCTCGTCCGAAGACGGCCACTCGGTGAAGTGGAAGCACCAGGACGTCTACAACGAGTGCGACAAGATCTGTCACAAGACCTACCGCGTCGACGAGGCCAAGGTCGGCGCCGTCGCCCAGGCGCTCCAGGGCGACAAGCGCTTCGCCAGCGCGCTCGCCGGGCTCAGCCCCGACGTCATCCGCGGGGTCGTCCGCGACTTCGCCCGCTTCCGCCACGTCAACCGCGACGTGCCGAAGGACGAGCGCGACGCCCTGGCGGCCCACCTGCGTGACCTCGCCGCCCGCGGCGAGCTCGGCAGCGACACCGTCGGCGAGGCGGCCTCGTGCATGGTCCACGTGCCCTTCAAGCGCCGCTACGGCGGCGGCAAGGCGGAGTGCCTCAAGTGAGCCGCCGTCGACAGGGCGCCTGGGCGCTCGCGTACGTCGCCGCGCTGGCGATCGGCGTCGGGATCGGCTGCAACTACAACCCGCCCGAGTACCCGATCTTCGGCACCGAGAAGGACGACATCAGCTGCGCGGACGGCATCGACAACGACGCCGACGGGCTCGTCGACTGCGACGACAGCGACTGCCTCGTGCTCTCGCACCTGTGCGGCGAGGACGTCCCGGTCATCCCGCCCTACGAGCGCGAGGATCGCTACGACCTCTGCATCGACCAGATCGACAACGACGACGACGGCCAGTTCGACTGCGGCGATCGCAAGTGCCAGGGGATCCGCGAGGTCTGCTGCTCGCGCGAGAACACCAACGAGACCTGCTCAGACGGCATCGACAACGACGGCAACAGCTACACCGACTGCGGTGACTTCGCCTGCCGCAACAGCCCCTACGTCACGGTCTGCGACGACCGCGAGGACGGCGATCTGACCTGCAACGACGGCGTCGACAACGACGGCGACGGCGACGTCGACTGCGACGACAGCGAGTGCGTCGGCCTGCCGGGCTGCGAGAAGCCGGAGGACTCGCTCG
>JAGQIT010000615.1:5382-7026 GCA_020431135.1 Myxococcales bacterium
GTCGACGACGACGGCGACGGCCGGGCCGACTGCGGCGACATGGACTGCTCGATGTCGCCGGACCCGGCGATCATGCAGCACTGCGCCGACGCCTCCGAGGACACGCTCGAGAAGTGCTCCGACGGCGTCGACAACGACGGCAACAGCTACACCGACTGCGAGGACTTCGCGTGCTCGATGTCGGCGGATCAGACGATCGTCGACTACTGCAACAGCCTGCCGCCGCCGCCCGCGGAGGACACGCTCGAGAAGTGCTCCGACGGCGTCGACAACGACGACAACGGCTTCACCGACTGTAACGACTTCTCGTGCTCGATGGCCGACGATCAGGAGGTCGTCGACTACTGCGCCGATCTCGCGGAGGACACGCTCGAGAAGTGCTCCGACGGCGTCGACAACAACGACAACGGCTTCACCGACTGCGCCGACTACTCGTGCAGCATGAGCGACGATCCTGAGATCGTCGACTACTGCGATCAGTTCCTCGAGGCGTCGCCGGAGAAGTGCTCGGACGGCCTCGACAACGACGGCAACGGCTTCATCGACTGCGCCGACTTCTCGTGCAGCCAGTCGCCGGACGTCGCCGTCCTCAGCGTCTGCTACGAGAGCCTCGGCCTCGCCGAGCCGACGCTGGTCAACGAGCGCTGCTCGGACGGCCTCGACAACGACGGCGACGGCTTCGTCGACTGCGCCGACTGGGACTGCCGCCACAACCCGGCGGCGACGGTCTGCGCCGACGCGCCGCTGATCTGCGACGCCTGGATCTGATCCGCATCGGAACCCCAAAGACCCCGGGCCTCACCTCCCCGCACCGCTCCCCCTCCGCTCCCGAAGGCACCGCGTGATGACCACCACGGGCACCGTTCCCAACCCCTCTGCGACCTCCCCCCGCCGCCGCGCGCCGATGCTGGCGGCGCTCACCGCCGCGTTCATCGGGCTCTTCGCCTCAGCGAGCGCGCAGGCGGCCCCCGGAACCGGCTTCCAGCCGATCGACACCCCGGCGGCGCAGCCCGGCCAGACCCAGGTCCAGGGCACGAGCGAGGCGCCGGCGACCGAGACGATCTGCAACGACGGCGAGGACAACGACGGCGACACCGTCATGGACTGCGCCGACGCCGACTGCGCGAGCGATCCGGCGTGCCAGCCCGACGGGGCGGTCGAGTCGACCGAGGCGCGCTGCTCCGACTGGGTCGACAACGACAAGAACGGCTTCGCCGACTGCGACGACACCAATTGCGACGGCACGCGGGCGTGCATGGGCTCGTGGGATCTCGAGCAGGCGGGCGCCAGCGCGGGCGCGTCGGCGACCGGGAGCGCGGGCGCGACGGAGCCGTCGATGGGCACCGTAGCGACCACCGGCACGCAGGAGATCATCCTCAAGCCCGGCGAGAGCCCGGAGGACCTCCTGAACCGCGAGGGCCTCGACGCCGGCGGCGAGCGCAGCCACCTCGCGTGCTCGGACGGCATCGACAACGACGGCGACGGCCTCGTCGACTGCGACGACATCGGCTGCCGCCTGAGCACCGAGGCCACCGTCTGCCAGCCGACGAACAACGTCCGCTTCTCCGTCGTCGCCCGCGTCGGCCACGAGATGGAGATGCCGAGCAACGTCAACGGCAACATGTTCAACCAGAACACGAGCTT
>JAGQIT010000616.1 GCA_020431135.1 Myxococcales bacterium
TTGAGCATCGGCTTGTTGGTGTCGATGAAGGGCCCGGCGCAGTGGAGGACGAGGTCGACGTCGGCGAGCGCCGCGACGCCCTGCGCGAGGCCCTCGCCGCGGCGCTCTACGCCGAGCTCGAGGGCTCACCGAGCCGCCGCGTCAGCGGCGCGTCGAGGCCGTAGCGCGCCGGGTCGAGGGCGTAGCAGCCCGCGAGGACGGGCCCCCCCGCGACGAGGCTCGCGCGGCTCGCCCGGGCGAGCTCCGCGAGGTGCGTCAGCGCCTGGACGTCGTCCATCGCCTCGACCGATCGATCGCCGTGCTCGGCGACGAGCGTCCGCAGCAGCGGCCCCGCCGTCGCCTCGCCCCAGACCGAGGCGTTGAGCTCCGAGTGATCGAAGTCGAGGCTGAGGTCGACGAGGTTCGCCGAGCCCAGGGTCAGCCAGGCGCCGTCGACGATCGCCAGCTTGGCGTGGGTGTAGATCTCGCGGTGCGTCCAGCCGCCGCTGGGGGCCGCGTCGCTGCGCGCGAGGGCGACGAGCGTGAAGCCCGGCCGGCGACCGAGGGCGGCGAGCGCCTGGAAGGTCGGCCCGTAGCGGTGCTCATCCGCCCGCCCCTGCGCCGCGAGGGCCGCGACCTCGGCGGCCGCCCGGTAGATCGCCGCCATCGGATCGCCGGGCACGACCATCACCACACGCACCCCGCGATCGAGCGCCGCCGCCAGCAGGCGCAGGAGGACGAGCTGACCGGGGTGCTGGTTCTCGATGTAGATGGTCCGCTGCGCCGCCGCGAAGGCGCCGCGGTAGTGGTCGAGGATCGTCGCCTCGCCGGCGCCGCTGTCGAAGGGCTCACCGCCTGGCGTTTGGGTCAGCCCAGGATAGAGCCCGGGTCCCAGCGTCCGGCACAGCTGGACGTCGACGTCGCCGCGGCGCGCCGGCACCCGCGTCGGGTACGCCAGCGGCCCGGCGCGCGCGTCGTCCGGCCACGGCGGCGCCTCGGGATCCTGGTTGGCGAGGTTCCAGCGCTGGACGAAGTTGTGCTCGGCGTCGGCGGCCGCCGGCCCGCGCAGCTCGAGGAAGGCGTCGTGCTTCTCGCTCCCGCGGCGGTGCCCGGGCTCGGCGAGCGTCGCGTGCGAGAGCACCATGCCGCCGACGAAGGCGACCGGATCGTCCGTGAGGGCGTCGACGACGTAGGCCTTCTGGTGGTGGCAGTGCCCGCGATCGTCGAGGGAGCTGTCCCAACGCGCAGCCCAGCGCGCACCCCACTCGCGGAGCTTGTCGCGCTCGCGCGCGCCGCCGAGGAAGACGTGCGCCGTCTTGAAGAAGTTGGGGTTGCGCCAGAAGAGGACGCGGACGTCCACGCCGCGCGCCTCCGCCTCGGCGAGGAGCTCCCACCACGGCGTCCCGTCGGGGAAGCGAAACTCCGGCTCGATGAACGAGACGATCGCCCAGATCCGGGACCGCGCCGCGCGAAAGGCCGCGGCGAGGCGCTCGTAGAAGGGCACGCCGTCGATCCACGGCGTCACCGCGTTGCCCGAGCGCCGCGGGTAGGGCCCGCGCGCCGCGATCTCCCAGCGCTCGCCGCCGTCGCCGATCATCGCCGGCGATCTTGCCGGCGCGAACGGAAGCTGTCGAGGCTCGCGGCCCGCGGCGCGGCCCCACGCGCGCCGCCCGAGCCCACGGCCCCGAGCCCTGCGGAGCGCGCCCACGTGGGCTAGTCGCTCTGGAGGCCGCGGATCGCCTCGCCAAGCGGGCCCTGCAGGCAGGCGAGGCAGCGGGGATCCGAGCGCTTGCACAGCTCGCGGCTCATCGCGCTCAGGCTCTCCAGGGCCGGCAGCGCCCGCGCGTCGCCGCCTCCGCCGAGCTCCTCGACGAGCTCCGCCTGCGCCTTGCACTCCTCGCTGACGGCGATCGCCGCGACGGTCCGCAGGTACGCGGGCACCTCGGCGGGCTCGTGGTCGCGCACCGTTTCGCCGGCCTTCGCCCGCGCGTCGCGATCGGTGGAGCTCTTGAGCACCTCCTCGGCATCGCGCAGCGCCGCGGGGACCGGCGTGTCGGCGCCGCCGCCCGCGGCCGCGACCTCGTCCGCCGCGCCGCCACCACCCTCGCTCGCGTCGCCGGAGCCGAGGGCGATCCGCAGGGCGACGAGGCCGACGAGCACGACGACGACGACGACGCCCAAGAGGATCCCGCGGCGCGACGACGGGGCCTCGGCCGCCGGCGCGGGCCCGCCGATCATGCTCTGCTCCGGCGCGAGCGCGAACTCGCGGAGGACCTCCTCGAGGTCGCGGGCCCGGGCCGGGCGGCGCGTCGGCTCGCGATCGAGGAGCTGCTGGATCAAGACCTGGAACGCCGCCGGCAGCCCGTCGATCGCCTCGGGCGCCGGCGCGTCCTCGCCGAGCTGGACGGTGAAGAGATCGGTGAGGGTCTCGCCCGTCCACAGGCGGCGGCCGGCGAGGAGCTCCCAGAGGATCACGCCGACCGCGTAGAGGTCGCTGCGCTCGCTGGCGACCGCGCCGCAGGCCTGCTCCGGCGCCATGTAGCCGGGCGTGCCGATCACCGAGCCCTGGCGCGTGAGGTCGCGGGCCGGGACGCCGAGGCTGGCGACGTCCTGGATCCGGGCGACGCCGAAGTCGAGCACCTTGACCCGCAGGCTGCCGGTGCCGAGGCCGTCGACGAGGACGTTGTCCGGCTTGAGGTCGCGGTGGATGATCCCGATCTCGTGGGCGGCCGCGAGGGCGCCGGCGATCTGCGCGCCGATCTCCGCGACCTCGCGCCAGCCGAGGCGCTGCCCCGCGGCGATCACCCCGTCGAGGCTGCGCCCGCGGACCAGCTCCATCACAAGGTAGGCGTCGCCGTTGTCGAGGGCGCCGAAGTCCTGGGCCTTGGCGATCCGCGGGTGCTTGAGGCGCGCCGTCGCCATCGCCTCGCGCTCGAACCTCTCGACGAAGTCCGGCTCCTCGGCGATCTCCGGGCGGACGAGCTTGAGGGCGAAGCGCTTGCGCAGGCTGACGTGCTCGACAACGAACACGGCCCCCATGCCGCCCTCGCCGATCAGCGAGAGCACCTTGTAGCGGCCGTCGATCACCCGGCCGATCCACGCCTCCGGCCCCGCGGCCTTGGGCGGCAGGCCCATGCTCATGACTGTCTTCATGATCTCTCGCGGTCCCAGGCGGTGTGGGCACCAGCCCCTATCCCTGGGGCGCGCGCGGCCGCTACAGTATCCTCCGTGACGGGTGAACGCCGCAAGCGGTCGTCGCCCGCAATCCTCAGGAGAAGCCCATGACCCGCCGCCACTCGTCCGCTCCGCGCCCCGTCTTTGCCCTCGCGCTCGTCGCCGCAGCAGCGCTCGCGTGCGGAAAGCCAGCCGCGCCCGGCGGCGGCGACGAGGACTTCGCGCAGGCCGGGATCCAGGGCAGCGGTCAGCCGCTCGTCACCGGTAAGTCGCTCGAGCTGGTCTCGTGGCTCGTCCAATTCAACCGCCTCAACTCGCCGGAGAAGCTCGAGGCGATGCTCAACAAGACGCCCGGCAAGTTCGTCCCGGTCGACGCCG
>JAGQIT010000617.1 GCA_020431135.1 Myxococcales bacterium
ACCCCGGCGACGCGCTCGGCGGGCGCGAGGCCTGGCAGCCGTCGCGCCGCCCCGGCGCGTGGATGTCTCTTGGATCATGTCGTGTCGGCGCCGCAGAGGCCCCGGGCGTCGGGGAGAGCGGCGACGAGCCCGAGCTCTCCGAGGAGGAGGCGCGCGACGAGGCGAGGATGACGAAGGTCTTCGACGCGGAGTCGATCGGCCCGCTGCGGCCGGGGATGTCCGACGCTGAGGTCGTCGCCGCCGTCGGCGAGCCGAAGGCGCGCGGCGAGGCCTACGAGGAGGCCGCGACCGGCGACTACGTCCGGACCTGGACCTACGACGAGGGCCTCCGCGTCGACCTCCTCGGCGACACGCGGCGCGGGCCATGGCACGTCGGCGGGATCTCGATCGAGGCGCCGTCGAAGCTGAGGACGGCCCGCGGGATCGGCCTCGGGGCGCCGCGCGAGGAGGCCATCCGCGTCTACGCCGACGTGCTCAGCGACGAGATCGCCGACAACGAGGAGAACGTCGTCGCGGGGTCGATCTACGGCGGCCTCTTCATGAGCTTCGCCGGCGCCGGCGTCGACACGATCTACCTCGGTCGCGGCGCCGAGTAGGGGCCCCTGCTTTTGACATGTCCAAATGGGCATGTTTTCTGTGACATCGCGGCTCCGGGCGCGGAGGCGCTCGTGTCGCGCACGACACTGGGATGGGGCTGAGCGCCGCGCCCCCGAGCGACTGGGGTCCTCTGGTCGGGCGGAGGTCTGCTAGCATCCACCCGTGGACGACGATCTGCGCGGGGCGGCTGCGCGCGGGCACGGCTCGCGGCTCGCGGCTCGCGGCGGACCGGCGCCCCGCGGCCTCGTCCTCCTCCTCCCTGTCGCCGTCGCCCTGCTCGCGCTCACGGGGAGCACGTCGTGCGGCGCCATCGGCGATGACGAGCCCCTCGCGCGCGACGTGCCGACCTCCGGGCGCTCGTCGGCGATCTTCGCGGAGGTCGACGTCGCCATGCGCCAGCTCGTGAAGTGGCGCTGCGCCGGCGCCGGGGTGCTGGCGATCTCCTATCGCGGGCATCGGGTCTACAGCCGCGGCTTCGGCAAGCTGCGCGGCTCGGCGACCCCGGAGACCTACCGCGGCTGCCGCGACGCGTGGGATCCCGACGCGCCCGTCACCCCGCCGGAGACGCCGATGCGGATCGGCAGCGTCACCAAGGGGGTGGTCGCGGCGATCGTCCGGCCGCTGGTCGCCGCGCGGATCGCCGAGCGCCGCCCTTGGGAGTCCCTCGCGGAGGACCCGGAGTTCGACGCGCTCCTCCTCGATCCGGAGCTCGAGCTCCTTCCGGCGTCGCTGCGCCGCTACTTCCACCACCCGAGCGACTGCCCGCCGGGCCTCGACTGCGCGCCGCCGCCGATCCCGAGCCCTGGCGACGCGCCGCCCGACGAGGTCGCCGCGCTCTGCGAGCCGGAGGAGGGCGCCGATCGCCGCTGGCCCGTGGTGTCGATCGGCCACCTCCTGACCCACCGCTCGGGGCTCCCGCGGTCGAACGCGCAGTGGCCGGAGGTGGTCCCGGAGGGGTTCTCGGCGCTCCGCGGCTACACCTCGCGCGAGGACGTCGCCGAGGCCCACGCCCTCCACCGCGCGGCCTTCGGCGCGGAGCCGGTCGACCGCGCGCAGGAGCTCACCGCCCGCGCCCTCGGGGTCGCGACCGACGACCTCTACTTCATCGGCCACTACGACCACCGCGATCGCATGCCGATCGACCAGCAGCTCAAGGTCCTCGCCGGGCGCTGCCTGGTCGATTGGCCAGGGGCGAAGCAGCGCTACTCGAACAGCGGCCACGTCCTCCTCGGGCGCGTGGTCGATCACCTGTGGAGCGAGGCCCACGGCGGCGACTCGAGCTACTCGTTCGCCGGTCGCCTCGGCCGCCCGGAGGAGCACGCGAGGTCGGCGCTCGCCGCCTTCGTCGAGGAGGAGCTCGACCTCCCGCTCGACGAGGGCGGGGTCGAGGCCCGCTACCCGATCTACGGCCACCAGTGGTTCTACCCGCGCTACGGCGCCGCCGACGAGCCCGCGGAGCCCGAGTTTCGCCGCTGGGAGGATCGCACCTACACCCCGCGCTGGGCCCCGAGCTACCACTTCTACTGCGTCTGGCGCGGCGATCGTTGCGACGCCTCGAGCTGGGCGATCGAGACCCTGCGCTGGCGCTGGGACCTGGTCCAGGGGTCCGTCCCGCACTGGGCCGGGATGCACAGCGATCACTACGCCTCGGGCGGTCTGATGGCCGAGCCCTCGGCGATGCTCGAGGTCGTCAACCGCTTCCAGATCGGCCGCGGGGTCAAGGCCGGGCTCCCGCGCTCGGGCTGGGCCAACGGCACGAGCCACGGCGGATCGATCACCGGCGGGCGCGCCTTCCTCGGCCGCCACGGCGGGGTCAAGGTCCGGGTGGACCTGCCGCCGCGCGACGAGGACGGGCGGATCACCGACGACTTCGACGACCTCGAGGAGATCCAGATCCAGCCGACACGCGGCGTCGCCTTCTTCGTCGGCGTCGCCCAGCAAGACGACGCCCGCTGCGGCGACGACTGCGACGAGGCCTACGAGGCCTTCGAGAACGTGATCCGCTACGTCCTCGCCCGCGTCGACTGGGACGACGTGCGCCACATGATCGACAGCCGCCGTCGGCGCGTGGTCGGTCTGCTCAGCGTTGGGAGCGGAGAAAGCGGCCGGCCGGTCGCTTGGTACGCGGACGGCCGCGTCGGCGCCGGCGACCGCCCGTGGACCGACTACGCGGGGGAGGGCGTCGCTGGCGAGGCGGCCCTCGATCGCCTGCCGAAGGCCGGCGGCTACCGCCTGCCGAGCACCCGCATCGGCGACGACGTCCTCGCCATCACCGTCGCGCCCGACGGCACCTTCATCGCGCTCTTCGCCGACGGTCGCGCGGGGCTCGGGGCGCTGGTCGACGACGGGGCGGGCCCGCGGCCGCGCCTCGAGCGGGCGAGGCCGCGGCGCTTCGCCCTCCCCCAGGGGGTGGAGCCCGGGATGATCGTCGCCTTCGCAGCAGCGCCGGACGGCGAGCTCATCACCTGGCTGAGCGACCAGACGTACCTCCGGGGCGACGTCGACGACCTCGGCAGCGGCGGCCGCGGGGACTATCGGCTGCCGCGCGAGCGCTCCGCCGACGAGCTCGCGGACGCGACGATCGCCGACGACGGCAGCGTCCGCGCGCTCTTCGACGACGGCGCGCTCATCGTCGGCGAGGTCGACGACCTCCGCGAGGTCGTCCGCCCAGCGGCCGTCGTCGGCGTCGCGCGGGCCGCCGACGGCGAGCGCCTCGTCATCCACGACAACGGCTACGTCCGCGCGGTCGATGCCGAGGGGCGGGCGCTCGGCGTCGGTCGGGTCGCCCTCGAGGTGCCGCCGGAGCCGGGGCGCGATCAGACCCCACTCTATGACCCAGAGGACATCATCGCCGTCGCTGCGGATCCCGCAGGGGTCGTCTACGTGTGGCTCCGCGGCGGCGTCGGGCTGATGGGCGAGGCCCGCGTGCTCGCCGACGAGGACGCGCGCCTCGACCTCGTCGACGCGGATCTCTACCTCGAGGCGTTCACCTGGGCCGGCGACCCCGAGCTGATCATCGACGTCGCCTTCCGCGGCGACGGCGAGGTCGTCGTCTGGCGCCGCGACGGCCTGCTGGTCGACGCGGATCCCGAGGACCTCCGCGGCGGCCCTGCGCGGCCCTTCACGGTCGCCGATGACAAGCTCATCGACGAGCTCGTGGGCGTGACGATCGACGACGGGGGGGGCGCTCACGCCCGCTACCGCGACGGGAGCTGGAGCGTCGGGAGCCCCGAGAACCTCGGCGAGCCGACAGACTGAGTCCGCGCGCTCGCCAACAAGCGAAACGGGAAGAGCCGCCCGTGGGCGACTCTCCCCTCTCCGTCGCGGAGGACGCGGCGCTAGTTCCAGCGTGAGCGCGGCGCGTTGTCGACGACGACGACGACCTGACGCCAGCGGGACTGCGGACGGCGGGGCCGGCTCCGGTAGACCACCCCGGGGTCGACCGGCGGTCGCGTGTAGAGCGGGGTGTCGTCGTAGATGACCTGCTCGGGGGTCCGCCGCGCCTGGGTCTCGCTCCAGCGGCGCCGCTGCCCGCTCGCGCCGGCTCGGGCCCGCTGACCGTCGCGGAGGCGCTCGAGGCGGAGGCGCTCACGCCAGCGGCGGTACCAACTCGGGCGCGCCTTCGGGCGCGGGCGGTCGACACCGCCGCCGCCGGCTCCCCCGAGGTAGGAGCGCACCGCCTGAACCTCCGCGCCGGCCGCGAAGTAGACGAACGCGCCGATGAGGATCAGCAGCGGCCGCGTGAAGAGGCCGAGGATCATCATGCCGACGGCCGCCCAGCGACCGACCTTGGCGGCCGTCTCGGTGGCGCGCCGGTAGCCGACCCGCTTGGCCAGGGCCGCGCGGAAGACTCGGCCGCCGTCCATCGGGAACGCCGGCAGCATGTTGAAGGCGGCGATCATCAGGTTCGCCCAGCCGAGCCCGCCGACGAAGGAGGTCGGGCTGAAGGAGCCGGTCACGGCCGCGAGGGTGAAGAACAGGCCGGCGAGGGCGAAGGAGGTCAGCGGGCCGGCGAGCGCAACCCACAGCTCCGCCTTGGGAGAGAGCGCGCCGCCCTCGAGCTGGGCGAGGCCGCCGAGCGGCGAGAGGGTGATCCGCCGGGTCTCGATCCCGTAGAGCCGCGCCGTCAGGGCGTGCCCGAGCTCGTGGAGGAGCACCGAGCCGAAGACGGCGAAGAGGAAGAGCACCGAGAGCGCGGCGGCGAAGAGCGTGCCGCCCTGCTCGATCGCGGTGAACGCCGCCCACCCGATCAAGAGGAGGAAGGTCGCGTGCACACGCGTGTCGATGCCGAAGAAGCGTCCGAGTCTCCAGGACCAGCCGTTCATGCCTCTGAACATGGCCCCGATGCGCGGGAGGTCAACCGGGGCCGTCCCAGGTGAGCGCCGGCGACAGCAGCGCCTCCTCGAATTCGCGCGGCGTCGCCGGCTTCGCGCCGCCCAGCGCCGCCTTCTCCCAGCCGCCGTACATCGGGTTCGGGATCATGATCCAGCGGCTCCCCCACCAGTCGCCGTGGTGCTCGACGATCGCGCCGCGCTGGTCGATCGAGCCCTCGCTGCTGTCGGTGAAGTCGCCGAGGTTGTCGCCGACGAGCATCACGATCCGGAAGCCCGCCGCGACCGCCGCCCGCCGCGTGCCCTTCGCCGAGCCCCAGTCGTCGCGCTCGTTCTTGAGGAGGACGACGTCGACGTCGCCGTCCGGGAGCGGGAAGCCGTGGGCCGCGAGGTTGTCGCGCGTCGCCGCCTCGCCGCTGACGTCGCGGTTGCTGACGTAAAAGACAGTGACCCCCTTGGACGCGGCGTAGCGCGTGAACTCGACGGCGCCGGGGATCGCCGGCGCCTGCCGGGCCTCGACCCACGCCGACCAGG
>JAGQIT010000045.1:0-4191 GCA_020431135.1 Myxococcales bacterium
CGCCGGCCGCTCCGCGACGTCGCCTACCAGGCGAACACGATCGAATTCTGGAGCTCCTGCGACATGATCGGCGGCGAGGGGACCTACCGCCTCGGCGGCTCGTTCAACGACGGCAAGGGCGAGCCGAGCCAGTCCAACGCGGTCAGCCACGGCTGCCCGCCGGCGCGCTTCAAGGCCAACGTCCTCAACACCGGAGGGGCCAAGTGACCCTGACCAAGCAGAAGGCGCAGGCGATCACCAAGGCTGCGCTTAAGGCCAGGACCGTCGACGAGCTCGTCGTCCACGTCTCGGCGTCGACCCGCGGCTACCTGCGCTTCTCGCAGAACCAGGCCGCGGCGACCGGCGAGACCGAGGGCCTCGAGGTCTCGGTGACGGCGACCCACGGCGGGCGCTCGGCGACCGTCAGCGGCAACGACACCGACAAGGGGGCGCTCGAGGCCCTGGTCGCCGACGCGGAGGCGCTGGCCAAGCTCGCGCCGGCGGATCCCGAGCACATGCCGCTCCTCGGCCCGCAGCGCTACGTCGAGGTCGACGCCGAAGACGCCAAGACCGCGAAGATGGGCGCCGAGGAGCGCTTCGAGCTCACGCGTCAGCTGCTCCGCGTCGCCAACAAGGCGCGCCTCCACGCCGCCGGGATGATCACCCACGACGACGGCGCCTACGCCCTGGCCAACAGCGCCGGCCTCTTCGCCTATCACCGCTCGACGCAGGCGGAGATCAGCATGACCTGCCGGACGAGCGACGGCACGGGCTCGGGCTGGGCCGCGGCCGTCGATCACAGGGTCGAGAAGCTCGACGCGAAGGCCATCGCCGAGCGCGCGGCCGAGAAGGCCGACCTCTCGCAGAAGCCCGAGGAGCACAAGCCCGGCGTCTACACGGTGGTCCTCGAGCCGCAGGCCGTCGCTGATCTCCTCAGCTTCCTCGGCTGGTCGCTCGATCGCCGGAGCGCCGACGAGGGCCGCAGCGCCTTCGCCAAGCCCGGCGGCGGCACCAAGATCGGCGAGGCGCTCTTCCACAAGTCGATCAACCTGCGCTCCGAGCCGGCGAACGCTGAGCACCCGTCGGCGCCCTTCGCTGGCGACGGCCAGCCGCTCGGACCCGTCACCTGGATCGACAAGGGCGTCCTCAAGGCGCTGAGCTGCTCGCGCTTCTGGGCGCAGAAGGAGGGGCTCACGCCGCTGCCGCGGCCGGGGTCGTTCTTCCTCGACGGCGCAGGGCAGAGCGACGAGGCGTTGATCCGCGGCGTCGACGAGGGGATCCTCGTGACGCGCTTCTGGTACAACCGGATGCTCGAGCCGCAGACGATCCTCGCGACCGGCCTGACCCGCGACGGCACCTTCCTGATCAAGGGCGGCAAGATCGCCAAGTCGATCAAGAACCTGCGCTACAACGAGAGCCCGCTGACGCTGCTGAAGAACGTCCTCGCCCTCGGCGAGCCCAAGCGGGTCGCCCTCGGCGGCCGCGTCGTCGTGGTCCCGACGATGGTCGTCGGCGGCTTCACGTTCTCGAGCCTGAGCGACGCGGTGTAGCGGCTCTTCGAGCGCGGCGCGGGGCGACTCCCTCGGCCCTCAGACCCACGGACAGCCGCACCCGCGCCGGGCCTCGCGGGGGTCGGTGAGGGCGCGGAGTCGCGCGCCCTCGCCGTCGGCGACGCTTTTTTGCGAGCCCTCGGGGGATGGGGGATGATGTCCTACATCTGACCACAACGGAGTATATCCGCATGACCGAACGTCGATCGGAGCGTAGCAACGTCCCGTGGGAGGCGGCGAGCCTCTATCTAAAGTCCGTATCCCGGAACACGGGCCTCCACACCATGGTCCTGGCCTCGCGCCAGGGCCTCTCCGTCTCGGGGATCGGCGACAAGTCGGCGGAGCTCGCCGCCGTCGCGCCGATCGTCGCCGAGGAGCCGGCCAGCCTCAAGGAGGAGCTCCTCGCGGGGATCACCGCCGGCGAGGACGTCCAGATCTGGCGCGTCCAGATCCGCGGCCGACCCTTCTACCTCGCCGCGCTCGGCGAGCCCAACCACCTCACCGAAGAGGTGCAATTCACGATTGATCGGATCTTCGGGGCGCCCGCCCCAGAGCTCCGGAACTGAGCAGCGCGGGGCCGGCGGTTTCGCAGCCCGCCGGCGCGTGAGCAACCTTGGCTTATTAGAGCGGGCGACGGGGGCGTCGCTCGCTCTTCCTATTGGTTTGATTTTGGGTCCTCCGCGCTCGTCTCGCCGACCTGGCCCGCGAGCCGCATGGGCGTGTGGCCTCGCGCAGCGCTCATCGGCCGTGAGCGCGACGACAAGACGCCGCTGCGCCGGGGAGCGCAGGCGAGTCGAGCGGGACTGCTGCCGCGGGCTGCTATCATCGGCCGATGGATCGCAGCGCGCGTAGAGGGCAGGGGATCGGTGTTCTTCGGGGGATGTGGCGGGCGCTCCTCGTCGCGCCGCTGGTGGTCGTCGGCTGCAGCGGCGACGATCCGATGACGAGCGCCACGGGCTCCGGATCGTCGTCGACGGGGGCGACCGACGGGAGCGGCAGCACCGAGGGCAGCGCCTCGGCGAGCGCGGGTACCAGCACCTCCGGCGCCAGCGCCAGCGGCGGGTCGTCGACGACGGCGACCAGCGACGCGACGGCGACGGCGACGGCGACGATGGGTGGCACCTCGGAGACCAGCGGGACCTCGAGCGGCGGGACGAGCACGGGCGAGAGCACCGGCGTCAGCGCGAGCGACAGCGCGTCGACCTCGACGACGACCGACTCCGGGGGCGAGTGCGTCAGCGACGACGACTGCCCCGCCTCCGGCGCTTGCTGGCTGGCGAGCTGCGACGGCGGGGCCTGCGGGGAGTCGCCGGCGTCCGCAGGTGCGCGCTGCGACGAGGACGGCGGCGTCCTCTGCGACGGCGAGGGCCTCTGCGTCGAGTGCCTGAGCAACGACGACTGCCCGACGATGCTCTGCCAGGTCGGCCAGTGCGCCCCGGCGAGCTGCGGCGACGGGATCAAGAACGGCGGCGAGGGCGACGTCGACTGCGGCGGCGAGTGCCCCGACAAGTGCGACGACGGCCAGGGCTGCGGCGGCGGCGACGACTGCGAGAGCGGCGTCTGCACAAACAACGTGTGCAAGGCGCCGTCGTGCTTCGACGGCCTGCAAAACGGCGACGAGACGGACGTCGACTGCGGCGGCAGCTGCCAGACGAAGTGCGACGACGGCCAGAGCTGCGACGTCCCCGGCGACTGCGTCGGCGGGATCTGCTCGCAGGGGAGCTGCGCGTCGCCGTCGTGCAACGACGGGATCAAGAACGGCGGCGAGACGGATGTCGACTGCGGTGGCGGCTGCCCGGACAAGTGCGAGAACGGCGAGGGCTGCGGCCAGGCGAGCGACTGCGTCAGCGACTACTGCGACGGGGGGACCTGCGCCGACGAGCCGGGGGCCGCCTGTCTCTCCGCGCAGCCGGACCCGGAGACCGGGCAGAAGTGCCCGCTCTTCGCCCCCTGCGTCAACAGCAGCGACTGCGGCGCGAGCCAGGGCTGCCAGCTGTGGTTCTGCAACAACCAAAAGACCTGCGAGCTCGACGCGATCGGCGGCTGCGGCATGACCGAGGGCGGCGGCTGCGTCGCGGACGTCGTCATCGAGCACTACTACAAGCCGCCGGTCGCCAAGCGCTTCGTGCCGCCCGACGGGGTCAACTTCCGCGAGGTCGCGTCGATCGCCTTCACGGTCAAGAACAACACGGCCAACGACCTCTTCCTCGACGAGATCCCGCTCGCCCTCGACGTCATGAACGGCGGCAGCAAGTTCGACGTCTCGTCGACGAAGCTCTTCGAGGACCTCGCGCAGAACGGCGAGCACGAGCCCGGCTCCTTCTTCCTCTGCGTCACCGACAAGCCCTTCCAGTTCCCGGCGAACGGGCTCATGTCGAACTGCGCCAACCTCAACCAGTCGAAGGTGCCGAAGTTCGGCCAGGAGCACTTCATCATCAACCTCGCCTTCGCCAAGGAGCTCGGCTACATCGACGGCCGCTCCTACCGCCTGCGGATCGCCTCGTCCTCCGGCTTCGGCTTCAAGGTCGGCAGCGTCTTCGGCCCGGACTTCGTCGGCAGCAAGTGCGGCGTCCCCGGGGGGGGCTTCATCGGCGCCTGGGTGACCGCCGAGGCCTACCCGTAGGTCGGGGTTCGGGTCCCGAGAACGCGGCGACGCGGCGGG
>JAGQIT010000045.1:4247-15417 GCA_020431135.1 Myxococcales bacterium
GCGCGCGCCTAGAGATCCGGCAGGCGCCAGTCGATCGGCGCCTGGCCCAGCTCCTCGAGGTGGCGGTTGATCGTCGAGTAGGGCTTCGAGCCGAAGAAGCCGTTGCGGGCCGACAGCGGCGACGGGTGCGTGCCGATGAGGATCACGTGGTGGTCGTCGATGAGCTTCGCCTTCTTCTTGGCGAAGCCGCCCCAGAGGACGAAGATCATCGGCTTCTCGCGGTGGCTGAGCGCCTTGATCACCGCCGTCGTGAACTTCTCCCAGCCCTTGCTCTTGTGCGAGTTCGGCTTGTGGGCGCGGACGGTGAGGACCGCGTTCAGCATCAGCACGCCCTGCTCGGCCCAGCGCGTGAGGTTGCCGTGGTTCGGCCGCGGGAAGCCGAGGTCCGACTCGAGCTCCTTGTACATGTTGACCAGCGACGGCGGCGTCTTGATCCCCGGCTTGACCGAGAACGAGAGGCCGTGGGCCTGGCCGTCGTCGTGGTAGGGGTCCTGGCCGAGGATCACGACCTTGACGTCGTCGAAGGGCGTGAGCTTGAGGGCGGTGAAGACCTCGTCCTCGGGCGGGAAGACCTTGTCGTGGGCGCGCTCCTCGGCGAGGAAGGCCTCGAGGGCGGCGAAGTAGGGCTTTTCGAGCTCGTCGCCGACGGCGTCGCGCCAGCTCTCGGGTAGGGTCATCGGCATCGCGGTGCAGCTCCTCGGTCGGGATCTTGGATTGGGCGAGAAAGACGAAGGGCGGGGCGCCGCTGGCGTCCCGCCCTCCGGCGCGTGATCGCGCCGACGTCCGCCTCGGCTAGAGATCGTTGACGGTCTCGGCGATCAGGGCAACCCCGAAGCCGGTGCCGCGGTTCTTCGGGAAGGCCGGGCCGGCGAGGTCGATGTGCGCCCACTTCACGCCGGTGTCCTCGATGTGCCAGTAGACGAACTGGGCCGCGCAGGCGGTCTGGGCGTTCATGCGGTTGCGGACGGAGTTGCACATGTCAGCGACCGCGCTCTCGAATTCACTCTTGTAGAGCTCGGGCGCGAAGGGGAGCGGGTGGACGAGATCTCCGCTCGCCTTGCCGGCGGCCACGAAGCGCCCCTCGAGGTCCTCGTCGTTGCTGACGAGGGCGCCGTGGAGGAGGCCGGTGGCGACCATCTGCGCGCCGGTGAGGGTCGCGGCGTCGATCACCGTGTCGGCCTTGAGGACGCGGGCCGCGTAGGAGACGCCCGAGGCCAGGCACAGGCGGCCCTCGGCGTCGGTGTTGTTGATCTCGACGGTCTTCCCCGAGTGCATGCGGAGGACGTCGTCGGGCTTGTAGGCCTTCGGGCCGATCGCGTTCTCCGCGAGGCAGAGGATGACGCTGACCTTGTGCTTGCAGCCGTTCGCGGCGAGCACCCGGAAGGCGCCGAGGACCGCCGCCGAGCCGCCCATGTCGCACTTCATGTTCGACATGTGGCCCTGGATCTTGAGGTTGAGGCCGCCGGTGTCGTAGGTGACGCCCTTGCCGACGAGGGCGATGTGGCGGTCGCTGCCCTTGCCGCGGGCGGGGGTGTAGGTGGCGATGAAGAGGCGCGGGGCCGAGACGGCGGTGCGGCCGACCGCGTGGATCCCCATCAGCCCCTGCTTGACGAGCGCGTCGCCGACGATCTCCTTGATCCGCACGCCCTTGACCCCGGAGAGGAGCGCGCGGGCCTCCTTGGCGTAGGAGGCGGGGTCGAGGTCCGTCGGCGGGGTGTCGACGAGGGCGGCGACCGCCCGCGTGGTGGCGACGGTCTCCTTGATCCGCGGCGTCGCCTTGATCGCGTTGCCCTCGCGGTCGATGGCGACGATCGTCAGCTTGAGGCTCGAGGGATCGCCAGACTTGGCCGTGAACTCCGGGAACGCGCGGCCGACCGCGTTGGCCGCGGCGAGGTAGTGGCTGGCGTCGTCGAGGATGAGGATGATCGCGGCCTTGCTGTACTGGCCGATATCACCGGGGATCACCCGCCGGATCCCCTCTGCGCGGCTCGGGGCGTTGTAGCGGGAGAGGGTCTCGGGGAGCACGCCGACGTAGAGGCGGCCCGGGTCGTGGCCGGTGAGGGTGCTCGCGCAGCCGCCGAGGAGGCCGGGCTTGGCGAGGGCGCCGAGCTCCACCGCGAGCTTCTGGACGGGCGGGTCGAAGAGGGCGGGGAGGGCGTTCTCGGCGAAGGCCGAGGCGGCGGCGACGACGACGGCGGCGTCGCAGCCCTTGAGGGCGGCACGGACGGAATTGGCGAAGCTCAGGGTTGGCACGGCGCCGGGATTATGCACTACCAAAGGCGACGTGGGGGGCAGTCTGCGCAGTGAGGCGACGAGGCCCGCGCGGGGCGGCCGACGCCGCGGTCTGCGTCTGCAGTTTGATCCGTGGAGAGGCCCGCACGCGGCTGTGCGTAGGTCGCGTGGTCGGCCGAACGCCGGTGGCCGCGGCCCTGTGGAACGGAGGAGGGCGCCGGTGAGATCGTCCGCGGAGCCGCGGCGAGAGGGCCCTCCGCGTCGACGACCCGCGCGCTTCGCCGGGGCGCCTGCGGAGGCTCGAGGTGTGACCCGCTTCGATCCGCCGCCGCAGCCGGTCGCGGCCGATCCGATGGTTGCGTGCGCAACGATCGGCCCCTCGAGCGCCGTTCGGCGTTCGGCGGAAAGGCCGGAATTCGGGCCTCTAGATGCGCCTGACGCCCATGTGCGCGGATGCGCTCGGCGCCCTGGGGGCGGCGGCCCGCGGTTGCCTGCGCCGGACCCCAACCCCCTCGCGCCGGAGGTCGCGGCGACGGCTCGTGCGTTGGGTCGCCGGGTGGGCGCCGTGCTATGGTCCCGCGTCGGTTGCGGCGATCCTCGCCGCCGCTGAAGATAGGTCGAGAACGGCCAAGCTGTGATAGCGTCTACCCCGCATCCACGCCGGCCGCAGCGCCGCCACCAACAAATCCGATGACCACCAGCAACGAACGGGCGCAGCAAAAGGATCCCCTGATCGGCACGGTCTTCGCGGGCCGGTACAAGGTCGAGCGCCGCCTCGGGCGCGGCGGGATGGGCCTCGTCTATCGCGCGACGCAGACCAACGCCAACCGCAAGGTCGTGCTCAAGGTGCTCGCCCCCGACTGGATCGGCGATCCCGAGGCGCTGGCCCGCTTCGAGCGCGAGGCCCGGGGGCTGAGCGCGCTTCAGCACCCCAACATCGTCGCGATCCACGACTACGGGTCGTTCGACGGGCGCGCGTACATCGTCATGGAGTACGTCGCCGGCGAGACCCTGGAGCGCTTCGTCAAGCGCAAGGGCCAGCTCAGCCTCGCCGACTTCGTGCCGATCGCCGCGCAGGTGCTCAAGGGCCTCGGCGAGGCCCACTCGCGCGGGATCATCCACCGCGACATCAAGCCCGCGAACATCATGCTCTGCGAGCGCCAGGGCCGGGCGAACTACGTCAAGATCCTCGACTTCGGCCTCGCCAAGCTGGTCTCTGGCTCTTCGGACATCACTAAGCAGAACGTCCTCGGGACGCCGACCTGCCTGTCGCCGGAGCAGATCAAGGGCGAGAAGCTCGACCAGCGCGTCGACGTCTACGCGGTCGGCATCCTCTTCTACTACATGCTCGCCGGCGTGGTGCCGTTCGCCGCCGACAACGACGCGTCGATCCTCTACAAGCACGTCCACGAGAAGCCCGAGCCGCTGGTCACCCACCTCTCCGAGGGCCACCAGGTCCCGGAGGGCGTGATCGAGCTGATCGAGCGCTGCCTGAAGAAGACCCCGTCGAGGCGCCCGCGCGACGCCAACGAGGTCGTCGAGGGGCTGATCGACCAGGTCCCGTTCTCGATGTTCAAGCTCCCTCGGGCCGAGCCCAAGCCGCCCGGCTTCGAGGAGGAGGAGCTCGACGAGCCCTACCAGGAGGGCGGCGCGACCGGCGAGCAGAGCGGTGAGGCGATCCCTGGCCCGCAGGACATCCAGGTCGGGACCTTCGGGCGCGCCGAGTCGCCGTCGGGGCAGACGCCGCTGCCGACGCTGTCGACGGGCTCCGGGAGCATGTCGGCGGCCGCGGCCGCAGCCGCAGCCGCGGCGCAGCTCGGCTCGTCGACAGGACCGCTCGGCGCCAACCCGCTCGGGGCGGCCCAGGTCACCGGCGCCCACTCGGCGCTCGGCGCCCCGATGATGAACCCGGCGATGACCTACCCGCCGGGGGCGTTCCCGCAGCTCGACGCCCAGAACGACCGCTCGCGCAACGGCATGATGATCGTCGGCGGCGTCGTCGTGTTCGGGCTCCTCGCGCTCCTCTTCTACATGGCGATGTCGCCGCGCGAGATCCTGACGGAGCCGACGGCGACGCAGCCGGACGACGCGGGCAAGCTCGAGGCGATCATCGCCAAGGCCGAGCGGAGCATCGCCAAGAAGGACTACTACAACGCCGAGACGCTCCTCGACGGGCTCGGCCCCCAGCTCACGAGCTACCCGGAGCTCTTCGAGCGCCGCGCTGAGCTCAAGGGGCAGATCGAGGTCGGCAAGCTCCTCGAGCAGGGCCGCACCCTCGAGGACGGCGGCAAGACCTCCGACGCGCTCCAGGCCTACCGCAACGTCCTGGCGATCGACTCGAAGAACTCCGAGGCCAAGGCGCGGATCGCCGCGCTCAGCGGCAACTCGGCGGACGCCGCCCTCGGCTGGCTCAAGGCAGAGTCGTCGCCGAGCGGCGGCCGGGTGATGGTCGACGACAACGACACGCCGCTCGGCCTGACGCCGCTCGACCCGATGCCGATCGCGGCCGGCTCGCACCAGATCACGATCCTCCTCGACGACCACCTGCCGTGGAAGAAGTCGGTGACGATCTCGGCGAACAAGACCTTCCCGATCAACGCGGTCCTGACCCCGAAGAAGGGGGTCCGCAAGCCGCCGCCGATCCGCCCGACGGTGGCGGAGCCGGAGCCGGAGCCGGAGCCGGAGCCCGCGCCGAAGCCGAAGCCCACCGCCGCCAAGAAGAAGAAGAAGACCACGACGAGCAAGACGTCGAGCAAGCCCAAGGGCCTCGACCTGCTCCCCGTGAAGTGAGCCGGGCAAAGCCCCTGACCGTCGATCCCCACCCCCGATCCGCGACATGCAACGCCTCATCCCCACGCTCGTGACCGCTTCACTCCTCGTCGCGGGGCCGATCGCCCCGCGGGTGGCCGCCGCGGCGGCGCCCGCCGCAGAGGAGTCCTTCGACACCCTGACCGAGCAGGCCGCCGAGAAGTACAGCGAAGGCGACTACGAGGGCGCGATCGCCCTCTTCGAGCGGGCCTACGTCCTCGAGCCCGAGCCGAACATCCTCTTCAACATCGGCCGGATCTACGAGGAGGCCGGCAAGTACGAGGACGCGATCACCTACTACGAGAAGTTCATCTCGGAGCCGCAGGTCGACCTCGAGGCCAAGCAGGTCGCGCTCGATCGCCGCGACCTCGCCAAGGCGGTCGTCGAGATCCAGAAGAAGGACGAGAAGAAGAACGAGACGCCGCCCGAGGAGACGACGCCGCCGCCCGAAGAGACGACGCCGCCGCCGGGCGAGACGCCGCCGCCCGACGGCGGGGAGCCGCCGGTCGACGACAAGCCGAAGCCGCGCAACGTCCGGCCGATCGGCTACGCGCTCTTCGGCACCGGCGCGGCCGCGCTGATCGGCGGGGCGATCGTCGGCGGCATGGCCAAGGGCGAGGAGCGCAAGTTCCAGGCGGCGACCAACAAGACCGACGCTGACGCGGCGAAGGAGCGCGGGCTCAAGCTCGCGCCGGCCGCCGACGGCCTCTTCATCGCCGGCGGGATCCTGGCCGCGGCGGGGATCGTGATGCTCCTCCTCCCGCAGGCGCGGAAGAACAAGAAGAACAAGCAGCGGGCCCAATTCGTCCCGCAGGCGTCGCCCCAACAGGTCGGCCTCGGGGTCGTCGGGCGCTTCTGATTCACTACCAAGGCTCATCTGTCATGGTGCGACCTCTCCGTATGTTCAAGGCGTGCTCCAACCTCTTCGCTCGCAGCCGCGGCGCGCTCGCTGTCGGCGGCATCGTCGCGGCGGCCGTCGCTGGCGCGTGCACGGCGTCGCTCGACTTCACCGAGTGCACGGTCGACGCCGACTGCGATCGCTTCGAGGCGGGCGAGCCGCTGCGCTGCGACACCAACAGGTGCGTCCCCGCCACCTGCTCGAACAACAGCGAGTGCGAGGGCCTCGGCGGCTCGCAGGTCTGCGGCCTCGACGACTTCTGCGTCGACGCGCTCGTCGCCGCCGGCGTCGATGACGACTGCGAGTTCCTCGTCCTCCCGGGCAACTCGGTGAAGGACAAGCTGACGCTGATCGGCGCCGTGTACAACGGCGACTCGGCGATCGGTGCCCTCGCGGAGGCGTCCTTCAAGCTCGCCGTCGAGGACTTCAACGCCGGTACGACGATGGCGAACGGCAACGCTGTCGGCGTCGTCGCCTGCAACAGCGCCGGCGATCCCGAGCAGGCGAGCGCGGCGGCGAAGCACCTCGCCGAGGTCGTCGGCGTCCCGGCGATCCTCGGCCCGCTCGACGACGACGACTTCGTCGAGGTCGCCAACAAGGTCAGCGTCGTCCCCGGCAACCTGATCTTCACGATGACCCCGACCGCGGTCGCGCCGACCGGGGAGTCCGACTCGGGCGTCCTGTGGCGGACGATCCCCGGCGCCGACTACCAAGGCAAGGCGCTGCGCGCTCGCCTCCTCGGCGGCGGCTTCGGCTCGGTGATTATGGTCTTCCGCGGCGACAACTACGGTCTCGGCCTCTACGAGGCGCTGACGGAGGACAACGGGATGGGCCAGCGGGTCATCCCGGGGATCGGCAACCAGTCGAACCTCTCGTACGGCGCCGACGAGAACGGCGCGGGCCAGCTCGACACGCTCCTCGGCGTGATCCCGGAGCCCGAGGCAATCGTCCTGCTCGGCGGCGACGAGGTCGGTGAGCAGCTCAAGCACATCGCCGACCTCGGCGTCGCGCCGAAGAAGATCTACATCTCGCACGCCGGCCTGCGCGGCATCCAGGGGGCGCTCCTCGAGACCGGGGACGCGGCCCTCGCCGGGCGCATCGAGCTCATCGCGCCGGTCTCGGAGCACCCTGACAACAAGACCGTGCTCTACACGCGCCTCCAGGAGCGCAACCCGAACGTCATCCTCGGGACGGAGGCGCCGCTCTCGTACGACGCGGCGATGACGACCCTCCTGGCGATGCGGGCGATCGGCGACGGCAAGACCCTCACGGGCCCGGTCATCGCCCAGCAGATGAGCCGTCTGACCTCGGGGGCGCCGATCTCCTTCGGCGACGTCGAGAGCCTCGCCTTCGTTAAGGACGCGGCCAACGCCCTCGGCAGCGGCGGCTCGATCGACATGATCGGCAACAGCGGCGAGCTCGGCTTCGTCCTCGCAAAGGGGCAGCCGTGCTCGCCCTTCGTGTCGTGGGGCTTCACGGACGTGGCGTCGCCGGTGCCGGTGCAGCTCGCCAGCTACGCGACGGCGTGCCCGGACGCGACCGGCACCTGGGCCGAGTAGCGTCGCCCGCAGAGAACTGAAGCGCGGCGTCCAGGGGCGCCGCGCTTCGTCGTTCTCGGAGATCCAGAGTCCGTGCGCGTCGTCGGCTCCGCCGCGGCGGAGCCGACCCGCGCGCGCGCCCTACGAGAAGAGCGAGGGATCCATGCAGGTCTCGTCGCCGCTCTGGACGATCTTCCCGAGGGCGACCGCCTGCGGGAGGATCGAGGAGACGTAGAAGTCGAGGTTGAGGAGCTTGCCCTTGAGCGCCGGGCTCTCGTCGCCCGCGTCGATCTTGCGCTTGGCGACGACCGCCTGGTCGATGGCCTCGACGCCGAGGAGGACGACGCCGAACATCCGCAGGAAGGGCGTCGCTTGGAGCATCGCCGCCTCGATCTTGCGCGTGCGCCCGAGGTTGGCGAGGTGCATCGACGTCGCTGCGAGCATCTGGACGACCTTGCCGAGCGCCGCCGACTGCGGGATGAAGCCGGCCTTGGCGGCGGCGCGGAGGTCGGACTCGGTCTCCTGCATCCAGGCGATGAAGAGGGCGCCCGAGCCGATCCGCATCTTGCGGCCGAGGAGGTCCATCGCCTGGATCCCGTTGGTGCCCTCGTAGATCGACATGATCTTGGCGTCGCGGACGAGCTGCTCGACCGGGAACTCCTGGGTGTAGCCGTAGCCGCCGTAGACCTGGACCGCCATCGTCGCCATCTCGTAGCCGACGTCGGTGCACAGGCCCTTGAGGATCGGCACGAGGAGGTCGACGCGGCCCGTGTAGCGCCGGGCCTCCTCCTTGTCCTCGGCGTGCTCAGCGAGCTCGGCGTAGAGCGCGAGGCGGAAGCAGAGCGCGCGCATCGTCTCGGCGTGGACCTTGAGGGTCATCAGCATCCGCCGGACGTCGGGGTGGTTGACGATCGCCACGCGCGGCGCGTCGGGGTTCTTGAACTCGCGCATCGCCGTCCCCTGGACGCGCTCGTTGGCGTAGGTGCGGGCGAAGTTGTAGGCGGCGGTGGCGATCCCCATGCCCTGGACGGCGACGCCGATCCGCGCCTCGTTCATCATCATGAACATCAGCTCGATGCCCTGGCGCTCCTGGCCGATGAGCCAGCCCTTGCACGGCATCTTGGCGCCGAGTCCGAGGGTGCAGGTCGCCGAGCCGTTGATCCCCATCTTGTGCTCGATGCGGAGGACGTGGGCGCCGTTGCGCTCGCCGAGGCTGCCGTCCTCGCCGATCAGGAACTTCGGGACCATGAAGAGCGACAGCCCCTTGGTCCCGGGCCCGGAGTCGGGGGTGCGCGCGAGAACCAGGTGGATGATGTTCTCGGTGAGATCCTGGTCGCCGCCGCTGATGAAGATCTTCTCGCCCTCGAGGAGGTAGACGCCCTCCTCATCCGTGGGGATCGCCTTGCAGCGGTTGTCGCCGACGGAGGAGCCGGCGCCCGACTCGGTGAGGCACATCGTCCCGCCCCACTCGCCGCTGAACATCTTTGTCGCGTAGAGCTCGCGGGTCGCCGGATCGCCGTGGTGGAGGAGAACGCGGGCGGCCCCCGCGGTGAGCCCCGGGTACATCGTGAAGGCGGTGCTCGAGCCGCAGAACATCTCGCTGATCGCGGTCGCAAGCGGGAAGGGGAGGCCGCCGCCGCCGTAGTCGACGGGCGCCGACACGGAGATCCAGCCGCCGTCGGCGAGCGTCTGCCACGCCTGCTTGAAGCCGGTCGGCGTCGTGACGTTGCCGTCGTCGTCGACCTTGCAGCCCTGGCGATCGCCGACCGCGTTGATCGGTCCGAGCACCTCCTCGGCGATGCGCTTGGCCTCCGCGAGCGTGGCCTCGTAGATCTCGCGGTCGAGCTCTGCGTAGGGGGCGATGTCCCCCATCTTCTCGTGGACCCCGAGCTGGTCGAAGAGCGCGAAGCGGATGTCGTTCAGATCGGCGGTGTACTTGGTGCTGCTCACGCGTCCTCCTGTCCCGGCTGGCGGGTACGTAAGCTTGCATACTGCGATGTCGAGGGGGCGTCCAGCGGTCAAGCGGCGGTGTTTCGACGAACTCGCGCGGAGGTCGCGTGGGTCCCGTGTGTCCTGCAGCTGAGCGCGCGTCCGCGGACGCGTGGGCGCAGGGGGCGGCGCTCGCTCGAGCGCGTCCGAGCGTGCGGTGTCTCGCCCACGATCGCGGCGCGAGGCCACACGGGACGCCCTCCGCGGGCGGCGAGTCGCGGTCGAATGTCACTCGCCAGAGAGAGGAGCGGGGCTGAGGGGTCGCGGACTCGCCTCTGGCTGCGAGTGCATCCGCGGCGGATCGCAAATATCGCGCGCTTGCCCGAGCGGCCTGGAGCCGCCTCGTATGGCTGTGAGAGCGAGGTCGCAGGTCGCTGCGCGAGAGCACACGAGGCCGTCGCCGGAGGCTGCTAGGATGGCGGCGCGCGCCCGGACGCGCCCGCCGATGTCGACGGTCATCCTCCTCAACAAGCCGTTTCAGGTGCTCTGTCGCTTCACCGACCCGAGCGAGCGGGCGACGTTGGCCGAGTACGTGGACGTGCCGGAGGTCTATCCGGCGGGCCGCCTCGACTACGACAGCGAGGGGCTGGTGGTGCTCACCGACGACGGCGCGCTTCAGCACCGGATAAGCGATCCACGTCACAAGCTGGCGAAGGTCTACTGGGTGCAGGTCGAGCGCGAGCCGAGCGACGCGGCGATCGCCGCCCTCGAGGGCGGCGTCGAGATCCGCGGACAGCGGACGCTGCCCGCGAGAGCGCGGCGCATCGCGCCTCCGGACGTGTGGGTGCGGGACCCACCCATCCGCGTGCGCGCGGCGATTCCTACGGCGTGGCTTGAGATCGTCCTCCACGAGGGGCGGAACCGGCAGGTGCGGCGGATGACCGCCGCGGTCGGCCACCCGACGCTGCGCCTCATCCGCCAAGCCGTCGGCCCCTGGAGCCTCGGCGGGCTGCGGCCGGGAGAGTGGCGCCACGGCGATCCGAACGCGCTCGCAATGCTCCAGCGGGGGCGGCCGCCGCGACGGCGCAGCGGGCGTCCTGGTGCGTCTCGTAGGCGGTCGGAGGAGCGTCGCTAGCGCGGCGTGTTAACGGGTGATGGGGGGGTCCGCGATACGCGACGCAGGGGTCAAGCGAGCGCGCTCACTACCGATTGAGACTTGCTTTTCCCGTTTTCTCGACCGTGCTAGCGTCACCTGGGTCACGCGAACCAGTTGCGCGAAGGCAGCGACGAAGTGAGCAAGGATTCCGAGCAGGCGACAGCGGGCGCAGTGACAGGGAGCCCGCCCGACGAGAAGGCCCTGAGCGACGCGCAGGGGCCCGGAGACTCGTCGACCCGGAGCCCCGTGGTCCCGCGGCCGCCGCTGCTCAAGGCGCCGCCGCAGGTCGGCGGCTCGCCGGTGGTCCCGCCGCTCTTCGGCGGGCCCGTCGGGGCGCCCGTGACCCCGCCCGCGATGGAGCCGCCGCGGGCCGCTGCGCCGCCCGGCTTCTCCTCGAACAGCGCCCTCCCAAAGCCGGCTGTCCCTGGGGACAGCGGCCGCTTCGCCGCCCTCCTGAAGAACGCGCGCGGCGGTCGGTCGATGGGATCCGCCGCCGAGGCGATCGACGAGAGCGCCGAGGTCGAGCCCGAGGTCGCGCCGCTGAGCGCCGCTGAGGTCGAGCTCGACGACGACTACTACGAGGACGAGGACGAGCTCACCACCACCAAC
>JAGQIT010000618.1:0-650 GCA_020431135.1 Myxococcales bacterium
ACATGGTGCGCGACGCGCTGCGGCTGCGCGCGCTGCTCGGCGAAGACCTCGACGTCGCTGGCGTCGTCGATGACGACGACGACGATGACGATGATGACGACGACCGCGACGACGACCGCGACGGACTCGACCTCGACGACGGACTCGACCTCGACGACGGACTCAACCTCGACGACGGCTTCGACCTCGACGACGGACTCGAGCTCGACCAGCGCGACCGAGACGACGACCGAGACCGGCACGACCACCGGGGGGCCCGTCTGCTACGCCGAGCCGATCGACGGCGAGCCCGGCTTCGACGTCGAGGTCGTCGCCGCCGGCTTCGATCGCCCGCTCCTCGTCCGCGCCGACCCGACCGACCCCGAGCGCCTCTTCGTCGTCGAGCAGGGCGGCCACGTCAAGATCCTCGAGCCGGGGATGGACCAGGCGCCGATGGAGGACTTCCTCTTCGTCGACGTGAAGAACGCGGTCCCGGCGACGATCGGCCCCGAGCAGGGCCTCCTCGGCTTCGCCTTCCACCCCGACTACCCGACGGACCCGCGCGTCTACATCAACTACAACCCGGCCGGCGGCGGCGCGACGCCGACCTACGTCGACGAGTTCACGGTCGACGCCAACGACCCGAACAAGGTCGATCCCAACTCGCGGCG
>JAGQIT010000618.1:731-8213 GCA_020431135.1 Myxococcales bacterium
GGCTCGAACGACGCCTTCGACACCGGCCGCGACCGCCGCTACCTCCACGCCAAGGTCCTGCGGATCGACGTCGAGCCCGACGGCAACCCCGACTCGACTGAGGCCTGCGACGGCTGCCCGGTGCTCGACGGCTTCGACTACACGATCCCCGCCGACAACCCCTTCGTCGGCATGGACAACGTCCGCCCGGAGATCTGGGCCTGGGGCGTGCGCAACCCCTGGCGCTTCGACTTCGACCGCGAGACCGGCTGGATCTACATGGCCGACGTCGGCCAGGGCGCGTGGGAGGAGATCGACATCGCCGTCGCCAGCGGCGACTACGGCTGGAGCGACATGGAGGGCAACCACTGCTTCGGCGGGGCGCCCTGCGACGAGTCGGCGGCGCCCGGCCAGATGAACGCCGACAACATGTACGTGCCGATCTCCGAGTACTCGCACGACCAGGGCCGCTGCTCGGTCACCGGCGGCTACGTCTACCGCGGCTGCGAGGTCCCGGCGTGGGACGGCATCTACTTCTACGGCGACTACTGCACCGGCGAGCTCTTCGGCCTGACCTGGGACGGCAACAACGTCACCGAGCACGGCGTCGTCGTCGAGAGCGGGCACAACCTCTTCGGCTCGGGGATCGACGGCTACGGCCGGGTCCTCTTCACGACCGTCGAGATCAACCAGTTCAAGGAGCCGATCGAGGGCCGGGTCATCCGGATCGTCCCGGCGCAGTAGGCCGGCCGCCGGCCGCCAATGCGAAGAGCGCCCGCCGATCGGCGGGCGCTCTGCGTTCTCCGCGTTCTCTGCGTTCTCTGCGTTCTCCTAGGCCTGCGGCCCGAAGAGCCCGACGGGGAAGAGCGGCGCGGTCGCGGAGCGCCCGTCGGCCGTATGGACGACGAGGTACCAGAGGTCGGCGCGGTCGTACTCGACGAGGTGGAGCTTGAGGTCCGTGACGCCGTCGACGTGGAGCTCCCAGAGGCGGCGGCGGTGATCGTGCGGGTCCTCGACGTGGATGCGCACCGCGCTGGCGTCGCGCGGGTGGATCGCCATCTTCGTGCAGCCGGCGGGGTCGCCCCACTCGTTGAGGGTGCAGATGTTCTGGTCGAAGAAGATCGTCCCCTGGAGGTCGCCCTTCGGGTGGCTCGCCGTGAGCTGCACGCGGATCCGGTGGGCGGGGAGAACCCCGGTCTCGCTGATGTACATGGACTCGTGATCGACCGCGGGCTTCTTCTTTTCGACGTTCATCGCGGGGAAACTCTCGCGGGCGGTCGGCGGCCGCAGAAGCGCAATGACTGCCGCCCGCGGCGACCCCCCGTGGAGAATGATGCGGGCGTGTGGACGCGCTCGCAGGCCCGCCGTCACACGCCTCGGTCAGGGCGGCGCGCGGATGCGGTACACAGGGGGCGATGGCCGAGCCCCGCGAGCTCCTGACCCCGCTCACCCTGCGCTGCGGCGCGACGCTGCCCAACCGCGTCGCCCTCGCGCCGCTGACCAACCAGCAGAGCCACGACGACGGCGTCCTCAGCGACGACGAGCGCGCCTGGCTCGTCCGCCGGGCGGCGGGCGGCTTCGGCCTCGTCGAGACCTGCGCCAGCCACGTCAGCCCGACGGCCAAGGGCTTCGACGGTCAGCTCGGGATCTACGACGACCGCCTGCTGCCCGGGCTCAGCCGCCTCGCCGGCGAGATCGCCGAGGAGGGCGCGCTCGGGATCGTCCAGCTCTACCACGGCGGCGTTCGCAGCCCGTCGCGGCTGACCGGGGCGCGGCCGCTGAGCGCCAGCGAGTTCGACGAGGACCGCCCCGGCTTCGAGCGCCCGCGGGCGGCGACCGACGCCGAGCTCCGGGCGATCCTCGACGACTTCGCCGCGGCGGCGCGGCGCGCCGAGCAGGCGGGCTTCGCCGGCGTCGAGATCCACGGCGCCCACGGCTACCTGTTCTCGCAGTTCCTGTCGCGGGCGATGAACACCCGCGACGACGCCTGGGGCGGCGACCTCGAGGGCCGCGCCCGCCTCCTGCGCGAGGCGACCCGGGCCGCCCGCCAGGTGACGCGCTCGGGCTTCATCGTCGGCGTCCGGCTCTCGCCCGAGGACTTCGGCTACGCCCGCGGCCTCGACCTCGACGACAGCCTCCAGGTCGCCGCCTGGCTCGCCGAGGACGGCGTCGACTTCGTCCACGTCTCGCTCTGGGACGTCCGCAAGCCGACGCAGAAGTACCCCGCAGAGCACCCGCTGCCGCTCTTCCGCGAGCGCCTGCCGGCGGAGGTGAAGATCGTCGCCGCGGGCAAGGTCTGGACCGCCGACGAGGCGGATCTCGTCCTCCAGGCGGGCGCCGACGTCGTCGCCCTCGGGCGCGCGGCGATCCTCAACCCCGACTGGCCGAAGGAGGTCGCCGCCGATCCGCGCTTCGAGCCGGTCCGCGGCCCGCTGACCCCGGCCGAGCTCCGCGCGCGGGCGATCAGCGACACCTTCGTCGACTACCTCCGGCGCTTCCGCGACATGGTCGCGGACTGACGCGAAGCCGAGCTCCAGCCGCCTGTCACAGGGAGCGACGCGAGATGACCCACGCCGAGCTGCTCACCGCCCTGCTGAAGGGGGCCTCTCCTTCGGACCTCGACGCCTACGACATCGCCTCGAAGGCCTACTACCGCTCGTCGCGCGAGCAGCACCTCGAGGCGGCCGTGCTCTTCGAGGCCGCGGCCGCGCGCGCGCAGGCGATGTTCGACAGCGGCGAGGCGCACAAGGTCAACGAGGCCGGCGTTCGCATCAACCAGGCGCTCAACCACTGGGCCCGCGCGGGCTTCAATTTCCACCGCGCCGGCGAGGAGGCGCGGGCGCTCGAGCTGCTCCGGCGCTGCGTCGAGGCCGACTGGCTCGCCGCGGGGCTGAACCACGACCTCCACACCGTGGGGATGTGCTGGGCCTACCTGGTGCGCGAGGCGGCCAAGGGCGGGCGCGAGGCCTTTGAGGCCGCGTTCAGCCGGGCCCAGCGGGAGTGTCGGCGCATCGGCTCGGACTTCCCCTTCGCCTACCCGACCCGCCAGGAGCTCGGCGCGTTGGCCCGCAGCTTCGGCCTCGAGGCGCTGGCGCAGGAGATCGTCGCGCCCCTGCGCGCGGCGAAACCGATGAAGCGCGATCTTCGGGCGTGGCTCAAGGACTTCGACGCGAGCGCGCCGGCGTAGCCCGGTCGCCTGTCGATCCGGCGAGCGCCGACTGTGCGAGTAAATCTGTCTCTAGAGACAGAATCATCCCGTCAGCGGTCGCGCGTCGCGGCGACCGCCTCTGCGATCCGCTTGCTCCGCGTCGGCGGGCGCTTGGCCACCTTGATCGCGTAGAGGTGGCGCTTGCGCTCGGACGCCGAGATCGCCTCCCATCGGGAGGTCGCCTCCGCGTCGGCGAGCGCCCGCGCGAGGTCCTCGGGGACGACGAGGGCGTCGATGTCGTCGAGGAAGGTCCAGCTCCCGTCGGCGATCGCGGCGTCGATCAGCGCCTGGCCAGCGGGGGTGATCAGCCCCTTGGCGCCGAGCTCGGCGATGTGCTTCTTGTTCACCGCGCTCCAGATGCTGCCGGGCTTTCGCGGGGTTGCGAGGACGCGGACGCGCTCGTCGTCGACGCGCTTGGTCTGGCTGTCGATCCAGCCGAAGCACAGGCACTCCTGGACGACGTCGGGCCAGCGGACGTGGCGATCGCCGCAGTGCTTCTTGTAGGTCACGACCCAGACGCCGGTCTCGCGGGCGTGGTTCGCCTTGAGCCACGCCCGCCACTGCGCGCGGCTCGTGATCTCGACCCAGGGGCGCTCCTCGACTCCCATGGGCGAGTCATACCGCCGCGCGCGCACGAACGCGAGCGCGCGTCAGCCTCGGTGCGTCTCGAGCGAGCGCCGCGTGAGCGCGTAGACCAACGCGCCCGCCGCGGCGCCGTGGACGACGTGCCAGGTGATGTCGACGGCGATCAGCGCCCCGGACCACTGCGCCCACAGGGCCTTGTTGATGATGTTCCACGCGCCGTCGACGAGGAGGCCGACGACCGCTCCGGCGATCATCGATCGCGTCCAGCTCGGCGCGCGCTCGCGGATGACGAAGTAGACGGTCGCCGCGGCGATGAGGGCCCAGACGACGCTGAGCACGGCCGGGTTCATCGCGCTCGGGGCGACGAGGTCGAGGGCGGCGGTCAGGCGGGCGCCGCCGACGGCCCCGTGCGTGATCGCGTTCCCGGCGGCGATGAGCACGAACGTCGCAAACCACGTGGTGAGCAGCTTGGAGATCGTCACGTCAGCGCGGAGTCTATCAGACGCGGACGCCCTCCTCGGCGGGCTGTCTGCGTCTTCGCCGGGTATCCGCGCCGCGACGCGACCGGGTCGACGATCGCGGCGCGACGGCGCGCGCCGATCGTCGCGGGCTCGGACAGCCGGCGTGCCCTCGTCGACCGGCACTGCGGAGCCATGACGAACTCGAGGGACAGCCTCCCTAGCGCGGCAGGTACGTGCTCGGGTTGGCGCCGAAGACCCGCGTGAACTCGCGCGAGAACTGCGAGACGCTGTTGTAGCCGACGCCGAAGGCCGCGCCCGAGACGTTGTTCAGGCCGAGGGTGAGCTGGCGGTGGGCCTCCTGCAGGCGGAGCCGCTTCACGTACTGCATCGGCGTCGCCGCGGTCACCGACTTGAAGGCCTCGTAGAAGACCGACTCGCTCATGCCGGCGACGGACGCGAGCTCGGCGACCGCGAAGGCCTTGGTGCAGTCGGCGTGGATCGTCGCGAGCACCTCAGCGATGGCGCGCTGCTGCCCGTCGCCCCGGGCGACGGCGCGGAGGAAGCCGCCGCGCGGGCCCTTGAGGACGTGATAGAGGAGCTCGCGCATGCACAGCGGCGCGAGCACCGGGACGTCCTCGGGGCGGTCGAGGAGGTCGAGCAGGCGCCCGGTGATCCCGCGGAGCTCCGCGGTCATCGGGCACGAGGCGAGGCCGCGCTGCGGCGGCTCCGTCGCGCAGGGGGCGAGGACGTCGCCGGCGAGGGACATGATCTCGCGGACAGCCTCGAGATCGAAGCTGATGGCGAGCGACAGGAAGGGCCGCGCCGCGCTCGCCTCGACGATCTGGGTGACCACCGGCAGCGGCACCGACGTCACGAGGTAGTGGTCCGGATCGTAGACGAAGGTGTCGTCGCCGACCCGCGCCTGCTTGCGCCCCTGGGCGACGAGGAAGAGGCTGCGCTCGTACACCGCGTTGACGGGCCTCGACGCGGCGTTCTTGCGGTAGATCGAGAGCCCCTCGATGGCGGTCGGGTTGCCGCCGTCGAGGGGCGCGCGCGCGAGGCAGCGGGCGGCGAGCTCGCGCACCTAGTAGCGCGCTCCGGCGGCGGCGCCGACGGCGAGGTGCTCGTCGAGGAAGGCGAGCTCCGCGGCGCCGAGCGTGACGTCGTTGGCGGCCTGGTTCTCGTCGAAGCGCGTCTGCTTCGTGGTCCCGGGGATCGAGACGATGTGCTCCCCCTGGTGGAGGATCCAGGCGAGGGCGAGCTGCGCCGGGGTGCTCCCCTTCTCGGCGGCCATCGAGCGGACGGCGCCGACCAGGGCGAGGTTCTTCGCGAAGTTCTCGCCCTTGAAGCGCGGGTTGTTGCGGCGGAAGTCGTCGGCGGCGAAGTCGTCCGGCGACTTGATCGCGCCCGTCAAGAAACCGCGGCCGAGCGGCGAGTAGGCGACGAAGGTGATCCCGAGCTCCTTGCAGGTGGCGAGGAGCTCCGCCTCCGGGTCGCGCGACCACAGCGAGTACTCGGTCTGCAGCGCGGTGATCGGGTGGACGGCGTGGGCCCGCCGGAGCTGCTCCGGGGTCGCCTCCGAGAGGCCGAGGAAGCGGACCTTGCCGGCCTTCACGAGCTCCGCCATCGCGCCGACGGTCTCCTCGATCGGCGTCTTCGGGTCGACGCGGTGCTGGTAGTAGAGGTCGATGGTGTCGACGCCGAGGCGACCGAGGGAGCCGTCGCAGCACGCGCGCACGTACTCCGGCTTGCCGTTGGTGCCGAGCCAGCCGCCGTTCTCGTCGCGCATGATGCCGAACTTCGTGCAGATCACGGCCTCGTCGCGGCGATCGCGGAGGGCGGCGCCGAGGAGGCGCTCGTTCGTCCACGGGCCGTACATGTCGGCGGTGTCGAAGAAGTTCATGCCGACGTCGAGCGCGTGGTGCAGGAGCGCCGTGCTCTTGGCGTCGTCGGCCTTGCCGTAGAACTCGGACATGCCCATGCAGCCGAGTCCGATGGGGGAGATTTGGACGCCGGTGGCGCCGAGCTGACGACGGGGAGGATTGGCCATGGTTGCTCCGGATGCGGTGGTGGTGCGGTGGTGGTGCGGGCTGACGCCGACTGGCGCGACGTCGACCTGGCCGCAGTATGCACCCGCCGTCGGCGCTGCGAAGGCATGATGCTCCGGAGCATTTGCACAATCCTCCGGAGCGGCCTCTGGCCCCGGCTCGGGGCCCGATTCGGGGCTATCCCGGGATCGTGCAGAAGGGGGCCTCGAGGACGATCTCGTTCGCCGGATCGACGATGCACTCGGCCTCGTTCGGGACGGCGACGACGCGCAGCGCCTCGAGTCCGGCGGTGTTGACGTCGATCGAGATCGCGTCGGCGTACTCGCCGGGCTCGAGGACGATGTCGACGGGGACCTCCTGGACGAGCGACTCGACGCCCATCGACGTCCCGTAGACCTCGATGGTCACGCCGGCCGTCAGGGCGACCGCGCCGGCGTTGCCGAGCTGCACCCAGATCGTCACCTGGTCGGCGCCCGAGCACTCGTTGAGGCACGACTCCGGCGCCAGCATCACGAGGTCCGGCGCCTTGAGGCCGTCGGGCGGCGAGAGGTCGCCGGAGCGGAAGTTGTTGTACAGCTCCCAGTTGTTCGGATCAGGGTCGTGCCAGACCGTCCCGTCGTCGTTGATGTTCGTGATGTTGTACGCGTGTTGGTTCCACATCTTGCGCCCGGGTCGCCACGACTCGTTCATGTCGCCGAGCACCGTCAGGCCGTAGGAGCTGCCGATGAGGTTGTTGTGGCCGACGACGATCTCGACCTGGTCGTCGCCGTCGACGTCGACGACGATCGGGTACTCGATCAGCGTGCCGCTGTCGTGGGGCTCGTACTTGAGCTTCACGGCGCCGTCGACCCCCGAGTAGACGTAGAGGTTGATCTCGTCGGCGTAGACGACGTCGGCGATGCCGTCGCCCTCGAAGTCGTAGACCGACGAGCCGGTGATCGCCGAGCTCGCGTCCTGGGTGGGGTTTTGCCAGAGGATCGAGCCGTCGGTGTCGAAGACGACGTAGCCCGCGCTGCCGGCGACGCCGATCTCCGGGAGGCCGTCGCCGTCGTAGTCGGCGATCGTCGGCGGGCCGCCGATCCCGGCCGGGTTGGTGACGTCCCAGAGGACGATGCCGGCGGCGTCCTGCAGGCGCACGGTGCCGATGCTGACGACGACGATCTCGGCCTGGCCGTCGAGGTCGAAGTCGGCGACCGCCGGG
>JAGQIT010000046.1 GCA_020431135.1 Myxococcales bacterium
TTCCCGCAGTGCGGCTTCTCGGCGGTCGTCGTCGACATCCTGAAGAAGCACGGCGTGCCCTTCCACGCCTTCAACGTCCTCGCCGACCCGGCCGTCCGCGAGGGGATCAAGGCCTTCTCGAGCTGGCCGACGATCCCCCAGCTCTACGTCGACGGCGAGTTCATCGGCGGCTGCGACATCGTCCGCGAGATGGACGCGACCGGCGAGCTCGCCGAGAAGCTAGCGCCCGCCCAGGCCTGAGCCGCCTCGACCCGCCAAGGCGCTGAGGACAGCGCAGACAGAGGACAGCGCAGACAATTGGCGAGGGCGCGCCCGGTCCCCCGGGGCGCGCCCTCTCGCGTGCGTCGTCTAGGGCCGCGGCCTAGGCCGGGTACTGGCAGACGCCGACGCTCTCCGAGCACATCATCCCCGCCGGGCAGGTCTTGCCGCCGGCGCAGACGAGGACGCAGTGGCTCGACGGCGCGAGGCAGGCGAAGGTGCCGCCGCCGGTCATCACGCAGTTCTCCATCGGCTCGTCGCACTTGTCGCCCTCCATGCAGGCCATCCCCGAGGAGTCGGGGTTGAAGGCGCAGAACGGGGTCGCGTCGGAGTCCTGGCCCGCGGGGCACGAGTTCATGACGCCCATGCACTCGGGGGCACAGACGACGCCGCCCTGGGCGAAGGAGGCCGCGACGTAGCCGTCGGGGCACGGCATGTTCGGCATCATCGCGTCCGGCTTCGGCCAGTTCGGATCCTCGCCGCCGCCGGTCGTCCCGGTCGTCGCGTCCGTGTCGGTCCCGCCCGTCGTGCCGGTCGTCGACGTCGTCTCCGACGCGGTCGTCGTCCCGTCCGTCGTCGTCGTCGTCCCGTCCGTCGTGCCGTCGGTCGTCGTCGTCATCCCCTCGCTGTCGGTGCCGCTGTCGGTGCCGTCAGTCGTCGAGGACGAGGTCGACGTCGTGGTGTTCGTCGTCGAGTTGGTGGTCTGGGTGGTGTTCGTCGTGGCCGAGTCATCGGTCGTCGACGAGTCATCGCCGCTGCAGCCGGCGAGCGACAGCATGAGGGCGGAGGCGAGAGCGATCGAGCGCATGAACATCAGTTACTCCTGGAAGCTGGTATCTAGCCAATGTGACCGCGCGCGTGGGCGAGCGGTTCCACGAACCTACGACATCCGGGCGCGGATCAGCAATCCCTGCGCGGTCCAGCGGCCGCTCCCCGGCCCCCGTCGACTACTCGCGGAGACGCCCGATCCGCTGATACACTGGCCGACGAAGGAGTTCTCCCATGAACCGCACTGCCGCACCCCTCCTCTTCGGCGCCGGGCTCATGCTCGGTTTCGTCCCCGCCGCGTGCGCGCCCACTGGGGACGCCGGCGAATGCAGCAGCACCCGCCCGTGCAGCGAGCGCGGCGAGGTCTGCGACACCGTCGCCAAGCTCTGCGTCTCCGCCGACCTCGACGTCGACGCGACCGATGACCCGCCGGCGACGGGGAGCTTCTCGGAGCTCATGCCCTTCTTCCGCGGCAAGGTCTGCCTGCCGACGAAGGCCAAGCCGGGCGAGAAGATCCCGGTGACGATCTCGCCGTGCGTCCACCCCTGCGTCGCCGCGAGCTCGTTCACGCAGAAGCACACCTGGCGCTGCGTCGGCACCTCCTGCGAGGGCCTCAACCTGATGTGGTACCAGGGCACCGGCGCCGACTGCCCCGCCGACGTCTTCGGCCGCTTCGACGCGTCGATGTGCACCTACCCGCTCGAGATCGAGGCTCAGCAGGGCCCGTTCACGCCGAGCGGCAACAGCGTCGCCGGCGTCGTCACGACCGAGTTCCCCTTCCTCACGAGCGATGACATCGCCCAGATCGACGCGGGCGCCGACAGCGATGAGATCTGGAATATCGTCAACGCCTACCCGGCCGACGACGAGCGGGTGATCGACATCAACCTCAGCGACGCCAACGCCTCGGCGCCCGACAACTGCGTCGACGACCCGAGCGCCTGCGACTGCTTCAACATCGGCCTCTAGCCGCCCGCCTCCGCGGAGGCAGCGCCCGAGGAGCCCGCCCTGCGCGGGCTCTTCGCATTTTATGCGACTGGCACAGTCGCGCGCTTTCGCGCCGCGGAGGTCTCCACTGGCACTTTCGCGCGCGTCCGCGCGCGTCCGTCAGCCGCCGTCAGAGGGAGAAGAGGTGGACGAGCTTCACGAAGATGATGTCCTCGTTCCTCGCCCCCGTCGCCGCGAGGTTGGTGAAGCCGCGCCGCGGATCGAAGCGGACCTCCATGCCGCCCTCGCTCAGGGTCGTGCGGTGGGTGTAGGCGACGAAGAGGAACGACCCGGGGATGTACTCCCAGCGGAGGATCGAGTTCGAGATCAGGCTGGTCAGCGCCTGGTCGACGAAGCCGAAGTAGGGCGTCGGGTCGATCGGCACCAGGGTCTGGGGATCGGTGAGGATGTAGAAGTGGGTGTGGTGGGCCGTGCTGTAGAGGAGCTGGTTGAAGGTCTGGAGGGTCAGCGTCGGCAGGATCCCGAGGGTCGCCCGCAGCACCCCGGTGTATGAGAAGAGGTCGCCGCGGCCGAAGACCGGCTCGTCGTCGGCGCTGCGGGTCGTCCAGCGCGGGCGGCCGAAGACGAGGTTGATGTCGAGCGAGGCGGTGACCTCGAGGCGATCGACCGGCCGCAGCTTGAACTCGATCCCCATGTCGGGCCCGGGCTTGCCCGCCTGCTCGCCGTAGGCGCCGCGGACCGTCGCCGTCACCCGCTGGTTGGTCGGCGTCGACGTCGAGCCGACGATGTACCAGTGGCGCGGGACCTCGTAGGGGATCCCGCCGCGGGTCTCGTAGAGGTCGAGCTGCGGCCAGTGGCCGCCGACGAGGAGGCGCGTGTACCAGAACTTCTCGGTCGTCAGCTCGAAGACCTGGTTGAGGCGCTTGACCTGCATCAGCCCCTCGAAGGACGCCGAGAGCTCGCCGTCCGGGCCGCCGCGCAGCGTCCTGACCTTGCCGAAGGGCTGGGCGTTGAAGACGTAGGCGCTCGCCCGCCCGGTGATGTAGTTGGCGAAGCGCATGTAGCCGAGGTCGTTGAAGTTGGCCCGCGGCGTCAGCATGTCCATCGACGTCGCGACCTCGAGGTTGCGGCCGCCGCGGCGGAGATCGGCGGAGGCGCCCATGCCCGCGTCCTCGCCGTCGTGGGTGCCGATGACCTGGGCCGCGTGGCGCCAGCGCTCGCGGAAGCGGATCCGGTAGTCGACGCCGCCGGTGAACGCGTCGGCGTCGCCCGAGCCGCGGTTGACCATCGTCGAGATCAGGCCGACGCTCGTCTGCGAGTCGAACTCGCGGCGCAGGCGGAGCACCGAGTACTGCGTCAGCGGGTCGACCGTGACCCGGCGCTCCGAGCCGTTGGCGAAGCGCTCGACGCCGGAGGTCGCCCCCGTCGTCGCCGACAGGACGCCGATGCTCCACCCCGGCGCGACCTGGCCGGTGAGGCGGAGCGCGCCGAAGATCCGCGTCAGCGGGTCGAGGCCGACGAGCTCGGCGGTCTCCTGGTCGTCGCCCTCGCCGCGGGTCGTCAGGTCGGCGCTGCTCGGCCGCGGCGCGCGACCGACCCGCCGCGAGTAGAAGAGCGAGAAGCGGGTCTCGAAGATCTCCTTCGACTCGAGGAAGAAGGTCCGGCGCTCCGGGAAGTAGACCTCGAAGGGGCCGAGGTTGAGCACGGCCGGGTCGACCTCCGCCTGGCCGAAGTCCGGGTTGACCGCGAGGTCGAGGGTGAGGTTGCCGCGCAGGCCGTACTTGACGTCGTAGCCGCCGTTGGGGAGGAGGGTCGGCGAGAGGTCGAGGCTCCCCTCGGGGCGCTGGGCGGCGATCCGCAGCGACGTGAAGGGGCGCAGCTCGACGTTGAGGCCGGGCTCGACGCCGGTGACGCCGCGGTAGTCGAGGGCGTAGCTCATGACCCCCGGGAGCCCCTGCGGCGTCGGCGACAGGCGGCTGCGCTCGCCGATGTTGTTGATCCAGCGCTCGGTGTTGATCCCGAAGGTGTAGCTCTCCTGGCTGTCGAAGCGCAGCGTCGACCACGGGACGAAGATCTCCGCCGCCCAGCCGCGCTCGTTCTTCTTCGCCGCCGAGCGCCAGACCCCGTCCCACAGCCACTCGGCGTAGTCGTCGCGGAAGAGCTGGGCGTCGGCCTGGGCCGCCGACGGGTTGACGACGAAGCGGAAGCCGGTGGTGTCGTCGTTGTTCGGGTCGATCTCGACGAGCACCGCGTCGCTCGGGACGTACTGGTCCTTGCGCGCGAAGGCGCCGCGGACGTGCTCGGGGTCGTCGTCGCATTGGAAGGCGACGTAGATGCCCTTGTCGCCGTAGGCGACGCGGACCTCGGTGGCGTGGGTCGGCGCCGCGCCGAAGCGCGGCTCGGTCTGGATCATCGTCGGCAGCGTCGGCACCGCGAGCCAGGCGCGCTCGTCGAGGCGGCCGTCGATGACGATCGCGTCGTCGTCGATCCGCGCCGCGTCGAGCTTCACTTGGCGCACGCGCTCGCGGCCGATCACCTCGCCGCTGATCGTCTGGATGCCGGCGCTCGGGCTCGCCGCCTGCGCCTCAGCGAGCGCCGCCGCGACGACCGAGACGACCGAGACGACCGCGCAGGCGAGCGCCCACGCGAGGCGACGCGCATGCTCCCACCACCGACTCCTCGACGTGCTCAACACGGGTGAAAATCGACCGCCGCGCGACGCTCGGCGGCGGCACGATAGCGTGGATAGAACGGCGAATGAACCAGGTGAGCTTTCGCACCTGAGAGGTCTTCCACGGCGCTAGAGCGCCCGTGTACACCGACCTCATGCCCTACAAGCTGGTGACCCTTGGTGGCGACGGAACCGGTCCAGAGGTGATGCGCGAGGGACTCCGGGTCCTCGACGCGGTCTCCAAGGTGATCGGCGTCGAGTGGAGCATCGACGACGTCCCCTGCGGCGGCCAGTACTACCTCGAGCACGGCGATCGCGACTGGCCCGCGGACGCGGAGGCGCGCTGCGACGCCGCCGATCTGATGCTCCTCGGCGCCGTCGGCTGGCCGTCGCCCACCGGCTCCGGCCCGGTGCTGATGAAGAACGGGCACATGGCCGGGTTCTCGCCGGTCATCGGCAACCGCACCCGCCTCAACCTCTTCGCCAACGTCCGCCCGGTGAAGCTCTTCAAGGGCGTCAAGCACCGGATCCACGGGACCAATCGCCAGATCTGGGAGCCCGGCAAGGTCGACATGGTGATGATCCGCGAGAACACCGAGGGCCTCTACGCGCCGACCGGCGGCAAGCTCTCGCCCGGCGGTCAGACCGAGGTCGCGATCGACACCCGCGTGATCACGCGGCGGGCGAGCGAGCAGGTGATCCGCTACGCCTTCGAGCTGTGCAAGCGCCGCAACAAGGGCGCGCCGAAGGACGGCAAGCTCCGCGTCACGGCGATCGTCAAGGACAACGTCCTCCACGGCTGCCAGCTCTTCGCCGAGATCTTCTTCAAGATCGGCGAGGAGTACCCCGAGATCGAGAAGGACACGGCGATCGTCGACGCCTTCACGCAGTGGCTCATCGGCCAGCCCGAGTACTACGACGTGTGCGTGACGACGAACATGTTCGGCGACATCGTCACCGACCTCGCGTCGACCCTCCAGGGCGGCATGGGCATGGCGGTCGGCGGCAACATCGGCCACGAGCACGCGATGTTCGAGCCGATCCACGGCTCGGCCCCGCGCCACGCCGGCAAGGACAAGGTCAACCCGATGGCGATGATCCTCTCGGTCAAGGAGGGGCTCGAGTGGCTCGGCGGGCGCAAGGACGACGACCGCCTGGTCCGCGCCGCCGCGGCGATCGAGGAGGCGGTCACCCGCGTCCTCGAGGCCGGCGAGCCCCTCACCTACGACCTCGTCGGCAACGAGAAGGCCGCGCCCTGCTCGGAGGTCGGCAAGGCGGTCGCCTCCGAGGCGGCGAGCATCCTCAGCCAGGCGAGCGCCTAGGCTTCAGCCCGCAGCGAAGCGAAGCCCGCGGCGCCTCGTGGCCCGCGGGTTCTCTCTTGGTCGCGCAGGCGCTCGCGCTCAGAGCTCGCCGCTCTGGAGGATCAGCTCCTCAGGCAGGAGCTTGCTCGGCGTCCCGGCGCAGGTCAGCCACAGCTGGTGGGCGGCGCGGGTGAGGGCGATGTGGAGGAGGTGGCGCGACTCGAGGGCGTCGGGGAAGTTCTGCGCCGTCGGGTCGAGGACCACGACGTAGTCGAACTCGAGGCCCTTCACCTGGCGGATGTCGGTGACGTCGATGCCGGCGGTGAAGGTGAAGTTCTGGCGGCCGACCCGGCGCAGCTTCGGGACCTCGGCGATGCGCAGCGACTCGAAGTAGATGTCGGCCTGCTGCGGGTAGCGGGTGATCAGCGCGACCGAGGCGGTCGGCTCGCGCTGGATCAGCGAGCGCAGCGCCTCGGCGAGGAAGGCGACCGCCTCGCCGGTCTCGGTGAACTCGAAGAACGACACCGGCGCGCCGTCGCGGGCGATCAGCGGGTCGCTGCCGTCGTGGAGCGGGCCGAGGATCCGCTGCGACAGGGCCATGATCTGCCGCGTCGACCGGTAGCTGATCTTCAGCGGCTGGATGGCGACGTGCGGGAGGCCGGCGTCGGCGAGGAGCTGCGGCCAGTCGCTGAAGCCGTTGTCGAAGATCATCTTCTGCGCGCGGTCGCCGGCGATCGTCACGCTCTTGCCGTCGCTGACGCAGTCGAGGAGGACGCGGACCTCGAGCGGGCAGAGGTCCTGGGCCTCGTCGATGACGATGTGCTCGTACTCGAAGCGGCGGCCGCCGACGAAGATCCCGCCGCGCTTGACCTGGAGGAGGCGGAGGAGGATCGCGTCGTCCTCCGGGTCGAGGCCGACGCTGCCGCGGCGCGGCGCCCTCTTGCTCGCGGCCTTGCCCTTCTTGCCGTGGTGCTCGCCGCGGCCGCGGAGCTCCTCCTCGACCTCGTCGTCGTCGTCCTCCTCCTCCGGCTCGACGTCGAGCTCGGCCTTGGCCGCGCACCAGCGGACGATCGTCGCGATCTCGTTGTCGTTGAAGGCGTCGCCCGTGTGCTCGGTGAGCGCGGCGCGGAGCGCCTCGCCGTTGGTCATCAGCTCGAGCCAGTCGTCGCAGACGTCGCGGATCTCGGCCCGGATCCCGCGCAGGCCGGTCTCGGCGGCCGCCCGCGTGCCCGGCGGCAGGTCGCGGGCGCCCTTGAGCCACTCGAGGGTCCGCTCGACGCGGGTGACCGGCGGCATGCTCCGATGCTTGCGCCACATCTCGATCACCGCGCCGCCGCCGGAGCGCTCGCCGACGCGGCGGCGCAGGTCCTCCTCGGCGTTGCTGAGCTGCTCGGCGACGAGGTCGTCGATCATCTTGAGAACCACCGGGTGCTTCTTGAAGCGGCTGACCGCGTCCGGCGTCCCGTCCATGTGATAGAGGGGGATCCGCAGGCCCAGGCGGCGCAGGAGCTGGGTGCTCCAGCGGCGGTAGGTGGTGACGCCGACGCCCTCGACCCCGAGCGACGGGATCACGTGCTTGATGTACTCGACGAGCGCCTCGTTGAAGACGACGACGAGCATCTTCGTCGGCGCGAAGCGGCGCGGGTCCTGGTAGGCGAGGTAGGCGACGCGGTGGAGCGCGACCGTCGTCTTGCCTGAGCCGGCGCCGCCCTGGATGAGGACGATCCCCGAGTCCGGCTGGGTGATCAGCGTGAACTGCTCGCGGTCGATGAGCGCCGTGATCTCCTGGAGGTGCTTGTCCGCCCGCGGGGCGTCGTCGTCGCTGTGGACGCCGAGCTGGCCCTTGCGCACGCGGTGGGCCGTGCCGACGCCGCCCGCGAGGGTCGGCTTCGCCGCGCCGACGGCGTCGCGCCAGCTCCCCTGGCGATCGCTGACGAAGGTCCCCTGCGGCGCCGACACCCGGCGCAGGTCGCCGTTCATCACCGCGAGCGAGCGGCGGATCAGGATGTCGCCCTCGAGCGAGCGCTCGTCGAACTCCTCCTCGTACTCGTCCTCCTCCTCGTAGCGGTAGTAGAGGCGCGAGACCGGGGCGTTGCGCCAGTCGACGATCGTCACGCCGTCGCCGTCGTCGAGGAGGGTGTGCTTGCCGACGAGGACGTCGCGGACCCGGCGGGTCTTGGCCTCGCGCAGGCGCAGGTGGCCGAAGTAGGGGCTCTTCGGGTCGATCGGGATGTCGCGGCCTTGGCCGCGCGTGCGGCTGAGGGCGGCGACCTGGTGCATCTGATCGACGAGGGAGGCGACGTCCTCCTCCTTGGCCTCGGCGATCGCGTCGCGGAGCTCGATCATCTGGGCGTCGAGGTCCTCGATCTGCTCGGGCTTCGCCGCCGCCTCGCGGCCTAAGCGGGCGTGGACGCGGCCGAGGATCTCGAGCTCCTCGCCGACGATCTTCTTGCCCTCCTGCGAGAGCTCCGCGAGGCGATCGACTTCCTGCGTGGACACTGACACGATCGCCTTGATTAGCAAAAGGCCCGGAGGCGAGCCAGCCGCATTTTGCCGAGGGTCGCGGCCGCTGACGCGCGCCCTGGCGGCGCCGACGAGGCCTCAGCGGCTCGACACGCGCCGACACGCGGCCCGCAGATAACGAAGAGGGCCACCCCCTGGGGGGTGACCCTCTCGCGTTGTGTTCGCCGTGCGTCCCCGAGGGGACGCGTCAGCGCGACCTAGTCGCGGCGACGGCGGCGGATCATGCCGGCGAAGCCGAGGCCGAAGAGGACCCCGAGGAGCCCGCGGGCCTTGCCCTCGTCGCTGTCGTCGACGGTGCAGCCGCAGCCCTCGTCGTCGATGCCGCCCGAGTCGCCGGTGGTGGCGCCGGTGTCGGTGTCGTCAGTGGTGCTCGCCGAGCTGTCGCTCGTCGGGCTCGTGGTGACGCCGGTGGTTCCGGTCGCGCCGCCCGAGGTGCCGGTGCCGTCGGTCGTGCCGTCGGTCGTGCCGTCGGTCGTGTCGCTCTCCGAGGTCATGCCGGTC
>JAGQIT010000619.1 GCA_020431135.1 Myxococcales bacterium
CCGGCCTGCTGCCGAAGTACCGCCTCCTCGTCGAGCGCCTCGCCCAGCAGGGCCACCTGAAGATCATCTGCGGCACCGACACCCTCGGCGTCGGCGTCAACATCCCGCTGCGCTCGGTGCTCTTCACCAAGCTGTGCAAGTACGACGGCGAGTCGACGAAGATCCTCTCGGTCCGCGATTTTAAGCAGATCGCCGGCAGGGCCGGGCGCAAGGGCTTCGACGACCGCGGCTACGTCGTCGCCCAGGCGCCCGAGCACGTCGTCGAGAACAGGCGCCTCGAGGTCAAGCACGCGGCCAACAAGGCGAAGAAGAAGTTCGTCCGCCGCAAGCCGCCGGAGCGCGGCTACGTCCACTGGGACGACAGCACCTTCGCCAAGCTCCAGGGCAGCGATCCCGAGCCGCTCGAGTCGAGCTTCGCCGTCACCCACGGGATGATCCTCCAGCTCCTCCAGTCGCAGGTGGCGACCGGGCGGCGCGGCGGCGGCTACCGCCGCCTCGTCGAGATCATCGACCGCTGCCACGAGCGCGACTACGGCAAGCACCAGGCGCGGCGCGACGCGGCCCAGCTCTTCCGCGCGCTGCGCCGGGCGGGGATCGTCGAGGTCGTCGATCGCGTCGACGGCCAGCGCGGCGCGGCCGGGCGCTCGGTGCAGATCCACGGCGACCTCCAGCGCGACTTCTCGCTCAACCACACGCTCTCGCTCTACCTCCACCAGACGCTCTTCCTCCTCGACCCCGGGAGCGACGGCTACGCGCTCGACGTCTTGTCGCTGTGCGAGGCGATCCTCGAGAACCCGCGGGCGGTGCTGATCGCCCAGGAGCGCAAGCTCAAGGGCGAGAAGCTCGCCGAGCTCAAGGCCGCCGGCGTCGAGTACGAGGAGCGGATGAACGAGCTCGAGAAGGTCACGTACCCGAAGCCGAACCGCGACTTCATCTACGACACCTTCAACGAGTTCGCCGTCCACCACCCGTGGCTCAAGCAGGAGGCGATCCGCCCGAAGTCGGTCGCCCGCGACCTCTACGAGCGCTACTGCTCGTTCAACGAGTACGTCAAGGAGTACGGCCTCGCGCGCTCGGAGGGGGTGCTCCTGCGCTACCTCACCGACGCCTACAAGGTGCTCGTCCAGACGGTGCCCGAGAGCTACAAGGCCGGCGAGCTCCTCGACGTCATCGCCTTCCTCCGGGCGACCCTCGCCCGCGTCGACAGCAGCCTCCTCCAGGAGTGGGAGAAGATGCTCGAGGGCGGCGGCGCCGAGCCGGCGGTCGAGGGCGAGGCGGCGCCGAAGCGGGTCCACCTCGCCGACGACGCGAAGGCGCTCGGCGCCCGCCTGCGCGCCGAGATGCACGCCCTCGTCCGCGCCCTCGCCGAGCGCGACTACGAGGAGGCCGCGGCGCTCGTCCGCGAGCCCGACCCCGACGACGCGACCGCCGAGCCCTGGTCCGCCGAGCGCATCGAGCTGGCGATGGCCGACTACTACGAGAGCTACGAGCGCCTGCGCTTCGACCACGGCGCCCGCTTTCCGAAGTACACGATCCTCCGCGAGGAGGAGCCGCGGATCTGGTCGGTGCGCCAGGTGCTCGTCGACCCGGAGGACGACAACATGTGGGTGATCGAGGGGCGGGTCGATCTGACCGCGGATGAGGTCCCCGAGGGCCCGCTGGTCGTCGTCGAGCGGATCGGCGCCTGAGCCACGTTGAGGCGGCGCGCGGCGGCGGCGGTCTAGGCGGGGCGTCGGCGCGACCCCGCGATCACCAGCGCGAGGAGGAGGAGGGAGGCGATCGGTGAGGGGGCGGCGTCGCTGCGGCAGCCGCAGCCGTCGGCGTCCTCGGGGTCGCCCTCGTCGGTCGTGTCTGGCGGCGCGCAGACCCCGTCGACGCAGCTCCCGGAGCAGTCGCTGTCGTCGACGCAGACGCCGGTCGGGAGGTCGCCCCCGCGGCCGTAGACGTGCAACGCCTGCGGCGAGGCGACGCCGACCGCGAGGCGCGGCCCCTTGAGGTCGAGGGACGCGGCCGCGAGCGCGACGGTCTGCTCGTGCCGCCACTCGCCGTCGTTGCGGTAGAGCTCGACGACGGGCTGGCCGTCGCGGATCGCCGTCGCGGCGAGGAGGTTGCTGTCGAGGGCGAGCGCCTCGCCCGTGAAGGTCTGGGTCTGCGCGCCCGTGAGCTGCTGGCGGAGCGACCAGGTCGCGCCGTCGAAGGCGTAGAGGTCGACGACGCCGCGCCCGTCCGCCGCGGCCGCGGAGGCGAGGGCGAGCCAGTCGCCGGCGAGCGCGAGCGCCGTGTAGCTCGATCCCGCCGGGTCGTCCGCGGCGAAGGTGCCCTCCTCGAACCAGCTGCTGCTGGCGCCCGCGCGGTAGACGAGGGCGGCGGGCTCAGGTCCGCCCGCGCCGCCCTCGCTCGGGCCCAGGGTGAAGGCGACGCGGTCGCCGTCGACGACGA
>JAGQIT010000620.1 GCA_020431135.1 Myxococcales bacterium
CGGCGACGACCTTGCGGCCGAGGAGGTCGAGGCTCTGGATCCCCGTCGTCCCCTCGTGGATCGCGTTGAGCCGCTGGTCGCGGAGCCACAGCTCCGGCAGGTACTCGCTCGAGTAGCCGTAGCCGCCGTGGATCTGGAGGGCGAGGCTCGTCGCCTCGTAGCCGCGCTCGGCCGGGAAGGTCTTGGCGATCGGCGTGAAGAGCCCGAGGAGGAGGCCGGCGCGCTCGCGCTCGGCCGCGTCGCGGGCGTGCTCGGCGAGGTCGGAGGCGCGGGCGGCCTCGACGAGGAGGCTCATGCTCCCCTCGACGATCGCCTTCTGGCGCAGCAGCATCCGCCGGACGTCGGCGTGGTCGATCAGCGGCGCCGGCTCGCCGCCGCGCTCGCCGAGGCGCCGCCCCTGCCGGCGCTCGCGGGCGTAGGCGAGGGACTCGTGGTAGGCGGCCGCGGCCGTCGCGGTCGCGTTGGCGCCGACGAGGATCCGCGCCTCGTTCATCATCTGGAACATGTAGCGCAGGCCGTGGCGCGCCTCGCCGACCAACCAGCCGTAGCAGTCGTCCTGCTCGCCGAAGGAGATCCCGAGGCTCGGCAGGCCGCGCCAGCCGATCTTGTGGATCATCTGGCTGGTGTGGACGTCGTTGAACTCGAGCGCCTCGGCCTCGAGGTCGCCGCCGGCCGGGCGCAGCCGCGGGACGACGAAGAGGGAGATGCCGGCGCTCCCCGGCGGGTCGCCGGCGCGGCGGGCGAGCACGAGGTGGACGACGTTGTCGCAGAGGTCGTGGTCGCCGCCCGAGATGAAGATCTTGCTCCCGCGGATCCGGTAGACGCCGTCGCGCCCGGCGACCGGCGCGGCGCGGCTCGTCAGGTCGCCGAGGGAGCTGCCGGCGTCGGGCTCGGTCAGCGCCATCGTCCCGCTCCACTCGCCGTCGTACATCTTGGCCATGAACGCGCGGCGCAGCGCGTCGTCGCCGAAGCTCTCGATGAGGTGGGCGGCGCCGCTGGTCAGGAGGGCGTAGCCGACGGCGGCGCCGTTGCCCGCCATCAGCATCAGGTAGGCCATCGTCGAGATCGTCGCCGGGAGCTGGCCGCCGCCGACCTCGAAGGGGCGGCTCGCGTTGATGAGGCCGAGGTCGCGCAGCTGCGACCACAGCCCGGCCATCGCCGACGGCGCGCGGATGCGGCCGTCGACGAGCGTCGCCCCCTCCTCGTCCATCTCCTTGAAGCGAGGGTAGAGGTGCTCGCGCGACAGGCGGGTGGCGCTGCTGAGGAAGAGATCGAAGGTCTCGCGATCGTGATCAGCGAAGCTCGGGAGGTCGCAGAGGGAGGCGGCGTCGTGGACCTCGTAGAGGAGGAAGTCGACGTCGCGCTCGCGGACCAGCGGGTTGGCGGAGGTCATCCGCCCCAGTGTCGCACAGCCCTCAGGTCGCTTCGCCGGGGTCGCGCTCCGGCACGCCGCGGGCCGCGGCGAGCGTCTGGTTGAGGCTGACGAGGTTGTAGGGCTTGTCGAGGCGGTAGCGGATCCCGGCCCTGGCGATCTCCTCGTCGCTGCGGCCCGTGTGCCCCGAGACCAGGACCAGCGGCAGCTCGGGGCGGAGCTCGCGGAGCGCGCGGGCGATGTCGAGGCCCGAGAGCTTCGGCATGTTGCAGTCCGTGAGCACGAGGTCGCAGCTCTCCGGCGCGGCGCGCAGCGCCTCGAGGGCGACGCAGGGATCCGTGAAGGTGCGCACCTGGTAGCCGAGGCGGGTCAGGAGCGCCTCGCCGACGGTCGCCAGGACGGGGTCGTCGTCGATCAGGATCACCCGGCTGTCGTCGCCCGGCAGCGGCTCGTGGCGCTCGACCGGCGCGGTCTCGGGCTCCTCGGCGGCGAGCGGCAGGAGGACCGTGAACGTCGTGCCGCGGCCTGGCGCGCTGTCGACCGCGAGCTCGCCCCCGTGATCGATGACGATCCCGTGGACGACGCTGAGGCCGAGCCCCGAGCCCTCGCCGGTCGGCTTGGTCGTGAAGAAGGGATCGAAGATCCGATCGAGGGTCGCCGCGTCCATGCCGCAGCCGTCGTCGCGGACGCTCAGCTCGGCGTAGCGGTCATGGGCGCAGCGCGGGGTCCGGCGGCCGATCGGCGTCGTCTGCAGGCGGATGACGATCTCGCCGTGGGCGTCGCCGATCGCGTGGAGGGCGTTGGTCCCGAGGTTCATCAGCACCTGGTGGATCTGCGTCGCGTCGGCGAGGATCGCCGGGTCGTCGTCGATCTGCAGGTGGAGGTGGATACGCGCCGGGAGGGTCGCGCGCAGCAGCGTCGTCGCCTCACGGACGACGCCGGCGAGGACGATGACCCGGCGCTGCGGCGACTGCTGGCGGCTGAAGGCGAGGATCTGGCGGACCAGGAGCGTCGCCCGATCGGCGGCGGCCGAGACCTCCTCGAGGCGCTCCATCGCCGGGGTCTCGCGGAGATCTGCGCGCAGGAGCTCGATGTTGGCGACGATCGCCCCGAGGATGTTGTTGAAGTCGTGGGCGATGCCGCCGGCGAGGGTGCCGAGCGCCTCCATCTTCTGGAGCTGGCGGAGCTGGAGCTCGAGCGACGCGCGCTCCTCGGCCGCGCGGACGTGGGCCCGGAGGTCGCGGAGGGAGACGACGACGAAGGCGCCGTCGGCGGACGAGAAGGGGCCGAGGCCGATGTCGACCGGGATCGTGTCGCCGTCGCGGCGGCAGGCCTTGAGCGGCTCGTCGATCGAGCCGAGGTAGCGCGCGACCGTGCCGCCGTGGAAGTGCGCGCGTCGCCTCGCGTGGCCGTCGCGGTGCGAGTCGGGGACGAGGGCGTCGATCGACGTGCCGACGAGCTCGCCGCGGGCGTAGCCGAGGAGGTTCTCGGCGCAGCTGTTCGCCGCGACGATCTCGCCGTCGGCGCGGACGATGAGCAGGCCGTCGGGGGAGAACTCGAAGACCGCCTCGGCGGTGACCGCCTCGCGGGCGCGGAGGAGGTTGGTCTTGGCGAGGACGGCGAAGAGGCTGAGGATCGGCGCGACGCGATCCGGGTGGGCGAGCGGGCGCCGGCAGACGGCGCCGATGAGGCCGATGTGGCGGCCGGCGCGGTCGCGGAGGAGCTCGAAGACGCAGCTCTCCGCGCCGAGCTGCGCGAGGGCGCGGCTGGCGGGGAAGCGGGCGCGGGCGCCCTCGTCGACGACGACGACGGCGTCGCGGAGGATCGCCTCGAGCGGGAGCTCGGCGACGGCGAACGCGTCCGGGCGGCGCTCCTCGCCGTCGACCCACAGGGTGATCAGGCGGCCCTCCGCGTGCCCCTGCGGCAGCGTCGAGACGAAGGCCGCGTCGCAGTCGAGGAGGCGGGCGAGCTGGTGGCACAGCTCGCGCAGGAGCGCCTCGCCGCTGAGGTGGGCGAGGCCCGTCGACAGGATCCGCAGCGCCTCGTGGGTCTCGAACTCGCGGGTCACGTCGCGGAACGAGAAGACGCAGCCGACCTCGAGGTCGCCGACCCTCTGCCGTCGACAGCGGCGCTCGAGGATCCGCCCGTCGTCGGCGAAGAGGAGGTGTGAGGCCCCTTCGTCGGCGTCGCGGGTGAGGGCCGCCGGATCGACGAGCGGCGCCTCGAGGCGCGCGCGGAGCTCGTCGTCGCGGAGCTCCGCGCCCGGGTCGATCCCCCACAGCGCGAGGAGCTGGCGGTTGGCGCTGAGGTGGCCCGCGCGGTCGACCACGAGGAGGCCGTCGGCGGTGGCGTCGAGGGTCGCCTGGACCAGGGCGAGGGAGCGCTCGAGCTCGTCAGCCTTGTCGGCGAGCGCTCGGTTGGCGGCGCTGAGCTGCCGCTCGGCGCGGTGCTTGAAGAGCGCCATCTCGATGCTCGCCTTGAGCACCTGGAGATGAAACGGCTTGTGGAGGAGCGCCGCGGACTCGGCCCGCAGCGCGCGCTCGGCGAGCTCCGCGTGGCTGTTCGACGTCAGGAAGATCAGCGCCGCGTTGAGGTCGTCGCCGAGGCGCTCGGCGATCTCGACGCCCGACAGCCCGCTGCTCAGGTCGAGGTCGATGAGCACGAGATCGGGGCGCGCGCGCGGGAGGAGGCGCAGCGCCGCCTCGCCGTTCTCCGCGATTCCGCACAGCGCGAAGCCGAGGCGACCGAGGGCGTCGACGAGCGCCTCCGCGACGCCGGCGTCGTCCTCGACGATGAAGATCCGCGGGCCGTCGTCCGCGTCAACGGTCACGCCGTCGCCGCGGTCGCGAGCGATCGAGCACCCGGGCTCCTCGCCGAGATATTCGCCATCCGCGACCCGGTAGACCTGCATGCGCTGACCAATCGCCGCGAGCCTAGCTCGGGCGCTGGTCAAGATCGCGGCCCGCGAGTGCGGGCTGTCGCAAGGTTAAGTCTGTCCGGCCGGATAGGTCGGGCGCCGCGTCGTTCTCGCGCCGCGCGGCGAGAGGATCGCCGCGCGCTCGCTTCGATCAGACGCCGCTGTCGTCGCTGCGCCAGGCGTTCGACCGCCGTCGCAGGCGGAGCGCGTCGGGCGAGGGCGGAAGCGATGAGCGCGCGAGCGCGACGCCCTTCGAGCGCGACGTCGCCGGCTTCGCGTGGCCTCGCGCCGCGACCGTCGACGGATCGCGGCGCGCCTCGTGCACATCGCGCTGTGAGTTTCGC
>JAGQIT010000621.1:0-4996 GCA_020431135.1 Myxococcales bacterium
GAACTTCCCGGTCGCGTCGCGCTTCTTGCCGGCCCACCTGCGGCCGCACGTCATGGCGATCTACGCCTTCGCCCGCAGCGCCGACGACTTCGCCGACGAGCCGCGCTACGAGGGCCGCCGCGTCGAGGCGCTCGACGCCTGGGAGGAGCTCCTCGAGGCCTGCTACCACCGCGAGGTCCAGCACCCGATCTTCTTCGCCCTCCGCGACACGGTCCGCCAGCACAACATCCCGATCGGTCCCTTCAAGGCGCTGCTCACCGCCTTCCGCATGGACCAGATCAAGAAGCGCTACGCGACCTTCACCGAGCTGCGCCACTACTGCCTGCACTCGGCGAACCCGATCGGCCAGCTCGTCCTCTACGTCCACAGCCACCACGAGCCCAACCTCCACCGCTTCAGCGACGAGATCTGCACCGCCCTGCAGATCGCCAACTTCCTCCAGGACCTCAGCGTCGACATCCCGCGCGGCCGCTGCTACCTGCCCGAGGAGGATCTGATCCACTTCGGGGTCGAGCGCGAGGATCTCCTCGCCGGCCGGCACACCGCGGCGTTCAAGGAGCTGATGGCGTTCTCGGTCCACCGCACGCGCTCGCTCTTCCTCCGCGGCAAGCCGCTGATCCGCCAGGTCACCCCCGGCCTGTCGATGGAGCTCGAGGCGACCTGGCGCGGCGGCATGGCGATCCTCGATCGCGTCGAGGAGGCCGACTACGAGGTCCTCCGCTTCCGGCCCAAGCTCGAGCGCCGCGATATGGCCGAGATCGCCGCGCGCTCGCTCTTCTCCTTCGGTCGCCGCCTCCTGCGGGGTGAGGTCTGAGATGGCGACGACGATGGGCCCCTTCGAGCTGGTGACCGCGCTCCCGCGCCGGGGCGCCGCGCTGTGGAGCCGGCTGACCAAGCGCTCGTCGTCGAATTTTAAGTTCGCCTTCCTCTTCCTCGGCGCCGAGCAGCGCGAGGCCCTCCAGCAGGTCTACGAGTTCTGCCGCGAGGTCGACGACATCGTCGACGAGCGCGAGCCGGGCCCGGAGGGCGCCCAGGCGGCCAGCGAGGCGCTCGCCGAGTGGAGCCGCGAGGTCGCGCGGATCTACCAAGATCCCTACGTCGGCGACGATCCGCCGCACACCGACCTCGGCCGCGGCCTCGCCACGAGCAACAAGCACTTCGACTTCCCCCGCGAAGCCTTCGACGAGATCATCGCCGGCGTCGCCATGGACCTCGAGCAGTCGCGCTACCCCGACATGGAGGCGCTGCGGCTCTACTGCTACCGCGTCGCCTCCTGCGTCGGCCTCCTGTGCATCGCGATCTTCGGCGATCAGAGCGAGGCCGCCCGCGACTACGCGATCCACCTCGGCCTCGCGCTGCAGTACACGAACATCCTCCGCGACATCGCCGAGGACGCCCAGCGCGGGCGCTGCTACGTGCCGCAGGACCTCCTCGCGCGCCACGGGATCCGCGATCAGGACGTCCTCGACTACCGCTACGACGGCCGCTTCGTCGCCGTCGCCAGCGACTTCGCCGCGGCCGCCGAGCGCGAGTATCAGGCAGCCTGGCGGATCCTCCCGCAGACCAAGCGCCAGGCGCTGCTGCCGGCCGAGATCATGGGGCGCACCTACTACGAGATCCTCCAGGAGATCCGCGCCCGCAACTTCAACGTCTTCACCCGCCGGGCGTCGCTGCGCCGCCGCGACAAGCTCAAGGTCGCCGCCCTCGCCCTCGCGCGGACCAAGTTCGCGTCCCTCTAGACGAGGGGCCGAGCCGACCACCACACGTCTTCCAGGAGGACCTCGCGTGTCGCGGACAATCATCATCGGCGCCGGCTTGGCCGGCATGGCCGCCGCGGTCCGCCTCGCCGAGGCCGGCGAGGAGGTCACCCTCCTCGAGTCGACCAAGGCGGGCGGCGGCCGGGCGCGCTCCTTCGTCGACGGCGCCTCCGGGCGCGAGTACGACAACGGCCAGCACCTGCTGATGGCCTGCTACCGCGAGACCCTCGCCTTCCTCCGGGCGATCGGCAGCCACGACGGGATCTACTTCCAGCGCAACCTCAAGGTCGATCTCGTCCGTCCCGGCGGCGACCGGGTCGCCCTGAGCTGCCCGCCTCTGCCGGCGCCGCTCCACCTGGCGACCGGCCTGCTGACGATGCGCGGCGTCGGCGTGCTCCACAAGGCCGCGGCGCTGCGCGCCGGCCTCCTGCTCCGCGGCGAGGTCAAGCGCCCGGACGACAACGAGACCTGCGACGCCTGGCTGAGCCGCCTGGGCCAGACCGCGGGGATCCGCCACGTCTTCTGGGATCCGCTGATCTGGGGCGTGCTCAACGACGATCCGCTGGTCGCCTCGGCGGCGATGCTGATGGCGGTCTTGGAGCGCGGCTTCATGAGCACCCGCGACGCCTCGCGCCTCGGCGTCCCGCGGGTGCCGCTCAGCCGCCTCTACGTCGATCAGGCGCTCTCCTTCCTCCGCCAGCGCGGCGCTGACATCCGCCTCGGCGCGCCGGCGCGGGCGCTCGAGACCCGCGACCAGGCGGTGACGGGCGTCGTCCTCAAGTCCGGCGAGACGCTCGCGGCCGATCGCGTGATCTCGGCGGTGCCGCCCAAGGCGTTCCTCGATCTCCTCCCCGAGAGCTGGTCCGGGCACCCTGTCTATCAGGACATCGGCCGCCTCCAGACCTCGCCGATCGTCAACTTCTGGGTCGTCCTCGACCGCCCGCTCTTCACCGACACGCCCTTCCTCGGGATGGTCAACGGGCCGATCCACTGGCTCTTCAACCGCTCGCTGATCGACGGCGAGACCGGTGGCGAGACCCTGCTCAACTGCACGATCTCGGCGGCGCGCTCGGCCGTGGCCGACAGCGCCGAGAGCCTCGTCGACCTCTTCCACGGCGAGATGCGCCGCTACTTCCCCAAGCAGGAGTACGCGATCCGTCACTTCCGGGTGATCAAGGAGAAGCGGGCGACGATCTCGCACGCCGCCGGGACCTACCAGTGGCGCCCGGAGATCATCTCGCCGACCCGCGGGCTCTTCATGGCCGGCGACTGGGTGCGGACGGGGCTGCCGGCGACGATCGAGTCGGCCGTCCAGAGCGGGCACGAGGCGGCCGCCGCGGCCCTCGAGCACGGCCGGGCCTGAGCGCAGTCCGGACGGGGCGGCGCTCGCTTCTGTCCGACACGACGCCGTGTCGCCAACGAACGACGCTCTCCACCCCTCGTCAGGCGCAGCCGTGTCGCCGCAGCCTGTGGCCTGGGCGCTTCGACAGAAGCGCAAGCGCAGCTCGGCGCGTGGTCGCCCCGCAAGCGTCGGCCCTCTCGGCTCCGCGGAAGCTCCGCTGTACTGGAGGCCGCGAGAGCGGCCTCCTAGCGGCGGCCGCCGAGCTTCACCGTCGCGGCGCCGCCTTTGCGCTTGCCCGGCATGCCGACGTCGTCGCCCAGCGGCCCGCTCGTGACCTCGATCGCGATCGCGCCGGCCTGCAGCGCCGTCCCCGGGGCGGCGAGGCTGCGGTGGACGATCGCAAGGCCGTCGACGCCCCCCTCCCCGGCGACCCACGTCGTCCACTCGCCGGCCTCCGGGCGCGCCTCGCTTGCGAGCGCGACCGGGCCGTCGCCGTCCGGCGCCGCGGTCGCGCGGATCCGAACCATCACGCGGTTGACCTGGCCGCGGGCGTGGATCCTCGCCAGCGGCTCCTGCCCGCGGTAGCAGCCCTTGTCGTAGCTCACGCCGCCGACGAAGCCGACCTCCGGCGGGAAGAAGCCGGGGCGGATCTCAAAGCCCCACGCCGGCGAAGCGGTCGCTACCCGGTGGGCCGTGAACTGCTCAGGGGTCGCCGCGGCGACGCCAGCGAGCGCCGCCTCGCGGATCGCCTCGTCGCCGACGACGAGGAGCCCCGGCGCGGGGTGGGCCGTCGGGAAGGCGCCGACCTCGACGCTCGGCGCCCAGCCCTCGGTCCCCCAGACGAGCGAGAAGCCGACCTCCGGCGCCGGCTCCAGGGTCACGTCGTCCATGATGATGTGGCGATCGAGGTCGTCGATGACCGCGTCGGCGACGTCGGCCGGGAGCGCGAGCGCGTAGCCTCCGCCGTCGCAGAGGACGATCGCCTCGCTGATCAGCTTGCCCTTCACCGTGAGGAGCGCCGCAGCGGCCGCCTGTCCGGGCTCCAGCGCGGCGACGTCGGCGGAGAGCAGGCCCTGGAGGAAGCGCTCCGTGTCCGGCCCGCGGAGGCGGACGAGCGCGCGCGCCTGACCCGGGAGATCGCGCAGATCGACATGAAGCGGCGTAGAGCTTTGCACGGCGTTGACGATCGCAGGGGCGCGTGCGGTCGGCAACCCGCCTTTCACCGCTTGATCGCCGTGACGCCGCCACGGTAGGGGTATGCCGTGGCACGTTGGACCGCCGTCGCCTCGTTCGTCCTGCTCGCGGCGCTCGCGTCGACGCCTGTGCGCGCTGCGCCAGCGGAGACGACGAGCGCCGAGCCGTCGACCGACGCGTCATCGTCCGACGCGTCATCATCCGCCGCGGCTGAGAGCGACGCCGCTGCAGCCAAGACGTCTCCCGAAGAAAAACCCGCACCCGCGCCGAGCTCCGTCGCACCGGAGAACGTCGAGACCCGCCCCGAGCCAGCCGTCTTCGCGATGGCCCCCGCCGCCCGCCTCGATCCCTACGGCCCGCGGCCGCCCGGCGTGCCGACGCTGAGCCGCGCGCAGATCCTCGCCTACGGCCTCGAGAACCCGCTCATCGAGGCGGCGACCGACGAGATCGAGGCGATGGACGCCCAGCTCCAGCAGGCCCGCTTCGCCTGGATCCCGACGATCCGCACGCGCGCCCTGGTGGCCCCCGGCGCGGCGACGACCTGCGACGACCTCCAGATCCAGGTCACGGATCCGACGACCAACGGCACGCGCATGGAGGACTTCCAGCTCTGCCGCCCGCGCAACGGCGTCGACATCTACACGATCCGCGGCTACTTCGATCAGATCGCCCACGCCGGCGTCACCGTCCGCCTGAGCGCCGA
>JAGQIT010000621.1:5037-8635 GCA_020431135.1 Myxococcales bacterium
GGCAAGGCGCTCGCCGTTCTCAACCGCGAGCGCTTCCGCCACGAGACCGCGCTGCGCGTCTATCAGGCCTACGCGACCCTGCTCCTCGCGCGTGAGAGCGTCGCCATCCTCGAGGAGGCGTGGACGGTGATCCAAGAGGCGCGCATCGGCGTCGAGAAGGACCTCGGCATGGGCGAGAACCCGGACGACGAGGAGAACCTCGACCGCGATCCCGCCGACCTCACGCGCATCGAGCTCGGCGAGCTCGAGGTCGAGGAGCGGATGCTCGAGGCCCGCAAGATCGAGTCCCTCGCCCTCGCCGCGCTCTGGGCGATCGCCGGCGAGGCGGCGCCCCCCGGCTTCGACATCGACGAGAAGCAGCTGATCCCCGACCAGGTCCTCGGGGGTATGCGGACGATCGACTACTACCGCGAGACCGCCGCCCGCGAGCGCCCCGAGGCGAAGCTCGCCAGCGGCGCGATCGAGGCCCGCAAGGCGATGGAGCGCCTCGCTCGCGCGAGCTTCCTCCCCGACATCGGCCTCCTGGTCACCGCCGGCTACGCCTACTCGAGCACTGCCGATCCGGCGATGTCGGCCCTCTACTACCAGGACCGCTTCAACTACTCAGGGATCACCGCGGCCCTCGGCGTCCTCTGGGACATCGACATCCACAACAACATCTTCCGTCTGCGCAAAGCGCGGGCGGAGCGCCGCGCCGCCGAACACAAGCGTGAGGCAGCTCTCCTGCTCCTCGGCCTCGAAGTCGACAAGGCCTACCGCGAGCTCACCCAGGCCGAGCGCGCGATCGAGCTGACCGCCCAAGCGAGCAAGAAGGCCCGCCAGCTCGTCGTCGATCTCCAGGTCAAGGAGACGGTCGGCGGCGGCAACATGCGTGAGCTTCAGCGGGCCCTGACGACCTGGGCGGAGTGGCGATTTAAGCACTTCCAGGCGATCATGCAGCACAATGTCGCGCTCGCGAACCTGGCCCGCGCGGTCGGGACCCCGCTTGTCGCCGAGCGTTGAATACCCCCGGGCGCCCCCCCGTCTGAGCGCCCACCCGAGAGGAACAATGAACAGCGTCCGTTCAATCTTCGCCGGTCTCGCCATCGCCTCCCTCAGCTTGCTGGGGCCCATCGGGGACGCCTTCGCCGGAGACGGCAGCGCCCTCGAGTCGTTTAAGGCCCGGCACAGCGCCGTGATCCAGCTCGTCAAGGAGCGCGCCGAGAACGACAAGCTCCAGGTGGAGGTCGACAACCTCCTCGACTACCACGCCCTCGCCGAGACCTCCCTCGGCGGCCCGCGCCGCTTCGCCAACCGCTGCGAGCCGCGCTGCGAGGAGTTCGAGGCGCTCCTGACGAAGCTGATCCGCGAGAACTACCTCCGCCGGATCCGCACCGACAAGGAGTACGAGCTCACCTACGAGGGCGAGGAGAAGCGCCCGCGCCACACCCGGGTGACGACGACGATCAAGCACCAGAAGAACGGCAAGGACGAGATCGTCGAGGTCGTCTACGTGATGCACCAGGTCGGCGGCGCCTGGAAGGTCGAAGACATCATCACCGAGGGCGTCAGCCTGGCGAAGAACTACAAGTACGAGTTCAACAAGATCCTCAAGGAGAAGGGGATCGACGAGCTCATCCTCCGCCTCGAGAACAAGCTGGCGGAGCTGGCCAAGAAGGACTGATCCTGGCAAGCTGACCCCCAGCGTGGGAGTCAGGCTGCGCATGCGAGACCAGGCACCGGCGTCGACCGGTCGCCTGGTTTCGACGTTCTCGGCCTCGCTCGACGGGGGGCTCTCCGGGGCGCTCTTCGGGGCCCTCCTCGTCGCCTCCGCCTGCGCCGAGGAGACGACGGTGATCGAGGGTCAGCTCGGCCGCGCGATCCCCCTCGCCTCCGGCGACAACCTCCGGGTCCCGCGGCTCCTGATCAAGCGCGAGGGCTGCCCCGGGAGCGCCGACGGCTGCGCAGAGATCTGCGACGATCTGCCGTCGCGGTGCCCCCCGGACGCGTGCATGGCGGTGGTCCTCGACAGCGCCGCGCCGACGACCGCGCTGGCGATCGACGCGGAGAGCGTCAGCGCCGAGCGCGGCTGCCTCGAGATCCGGGCCGCCGGCGACGCCTTCGCCGACCCGGTCGACGACGCCGACCTCGCGGCCACCGTCGCCCGCTTCCGCTTCAGCGAGCTGCCGATGGCGCGGGTCCCCGGCGACGACTCGGTCTGGGGCTGGCGCGTCGGCTACGAGGTCGCCAACAGCCACGTCGCCGGGATCCTCGGCGGCAACCTCCTCCACCAGCTCGCCGTCCGCTTCGTCGACCGCCGCGGCGACGAGTTCTCGGTCACCTTCTACCGCGAGTTCCCGGGCTCCGAGGCGGCGCTCGCCGACCAGGGGCGCGCCTTCATCCCGCTCCAGTTCCCCGGCGATCTCCTCGGCAAGGAGATCACCGACTACTGCGAGGCCGGCGGCGAGAGCTGCGACTTCCTCGGCCTGCGCTACGACCAGGATCGCGTCCAGAGCCTCGTCCAGCCGACGCAGATGGTCGTCGACGCCTGCCTCGTGCCGCCGCTCGGGACCGTCGCCTTCGACGACGTCAGCCGCGCGTGCAAGGTCGCCGAGGGACCTGACCTCCCGGCCAGCGAGTACGTCACGCCGACCGGCCGCGTCGGCGAGCCGCTGTGCCGCTCGTCGGCGCTCGATCTCAGCGAGGGCCAGCTCGCTCGCGGCGGCCGGACGGCGTCGCTGGTGATCGCCACCGGGATCCCCGGGCTCGTGCTCTTCGAGGACAGCGCTCGCCGCTTCCTCGGCGACCTCGACGCCCTCCCCGACTGCACGCCCGAGGAGGGGTCGATCGGCGTCGGGCTCGACGCGATCGCCTGTCGCCAAGGACAGATAGGCCAGCTCTACGCCCCCGGGTGGCCGGCCGCCGGCTCAGCCTCGGAGCCGCTGATGCGCCTGCGGATCCGCAGCCTCGGCCTCGTCCCCGGGCTCACGGAGACCAGCGGCCTGCCGCCGTGCCAGCGCCTCGAGCGGCGGATCGCCGGCCTCAAGGCGCAGTGCGAGGGCGTCGCCCGCGAGCGCGCCCCCTACCCCGAGAGCGACACGATCTGCGCCGACGCGGCGACGACGTCGGCGGTGATCCTCGGCGAGGTCGAGCTCCGCGCTCCCGACACCGGCTCAAACACCACCGGTTGGCTGCCGACCCTCGTCGTCCCCGCCGATCACCCGATGGCGATCGCCATCCGCCGCGACGTCGTCCCAGAGGCGCTGCAGCCCGACGGCCTCCTCGGCACCGCGCTCCTGCGCGAGACCGACACGATCCTCGACTACACCGACGACACCCCGGGCGTACGCGTCGCCTGCAACGATCCCGGCGCCGGCACCTGCCTCGCCCTCCCCGCCTGCACGCGCTCGTCGGGCGCGGTCGCGCCCCGCTGCTGCCACGGCCTCCCCGAGAACCTGGTGGTCGAGCTCGTCGCGGATCTCGGGATCTACGGCTGCTGCTCGGCCCTCTCCGAGGGGGTCCGCCGCGAGCTGAACTGCACCGCGAAGGCCGAGGGGCGCGAGGAGCCCTGCCCCGACTCCCCCTGTGAGTAACCCCAGCGGCGCGGCGGCGTTGTCCT
>JAGQIT010000622.1 GCA_020431135.1 Myxococcales bacterium
CGGCGGCGCCTCCCAGGCGGCGTAGCGCGGCGGCCAGGCGGCGAAGCGCGCGGCGAGCTCGCTGCCGAAGGAGCGGAGATGGGCGGGGTTGCCGTGGGCGAGCCCCCCCGCCCGAGCCGCGCGGCCGAGGGCGAGGCCGATGGCGTGGGCGACGGCGCGAGGCTGGAGCTCGACGTCGAGGGCCGCGATCGCGACGTGCGCGTCGGCGGCCGAGGGGTCGAGGATCCACCGACCCAAGACCCGATCCTCATAGTCGAGCCGGGCGCCCCGCTCCTCCTCTGGCCAGTCGGCCAGGTCACGCCCGGAGGCGAAGGGGAACGCCCGTCCGTCGACGAGGAGCATCCCCAGGTCGTGGACTAGATCGAAGGGCAAGGTGTCATGACCGGCCTCCCAGAGCGCGCGCAGCCACTCCAGCGCCCGCGGCAGCGACTCCTGCGGCTCGCCGCCGTAGCCGACGAAGTAGGCCCACGCGCGCAGGGCCGGCTCGAGCTCCGCCTTTGCGATCCGTCGGGCCAACCCGGCGAGGATATCCGCCGTGAGCCGCCGACGACAGCGGCCGCCGACGACCGCCGCCGCCGCCCAGGCGCGCACGATCGGACGCGCGGGCGCGGCTACCTCCGCGCACCTGCGCACACCTCGTCCCGTCTCTAGAGTCGCCAGCCACAGCGACGCGCGCACAGATTTCACGCTCACGTCCGCGACGCGCGGCCCCGGTTCCCAATAAACTTAGTGGTTGATGCTGGATCGCGGTGGAGACGGTCGGCCCCGCGGGGGCGCGGCGGAGGCGATCGCGGCCGCCGAGCGCCTCGGTCACCGCCAGCGCTGGGCCCTCGTCATCCTCGCCGCGCTCGCGCTCGTCGCCCTCGTCTTCGCCGAGTTCGGCGCGACCAACCAGACCGAGCTCATCAACCTCGCCGGACGTCAGCGCATGCTCGGCGAGCGCACGGTCAAGCAGGCCCTGCTCGTCGCCTCCACCGCCGACCCGTCGCTGCGCAAGAGCCAGGCGACCCGGCTCGGCAAGACGATGAGCGAGTGGCGCGGCGGCCTCCGGGAGTTCCGCGACAGCGACGCGATCCGCGACCTCGCGCGCTCAGACCCGCGGTTCAACGCGGACATCGAGGGGCTCGCCCGCACGCAGGAGGCCGTGATCGGCGCGACCCAACGCGTCGTCGAGGAGCCCGCGAGCCACGACGACATCGCCCAGCGCCGCCTCCTCGCGCTCGACGACGAGTTCATCGCGGCGATGGACGACCTCATCGGCGATCTCGTCGCGCGGAGCGAGCGCGACGACACGCGGGTCACCCAGACCCAGGCGCTGATCCTCCTCGTAGCGACGATGCTGCTGGTCTTCGTCGCGCTGCTGCGGCCGCAGCAGCGCGCGCTCACGCGGGCGCTCCGCGACCTCGACGCCCGCCACCGCGAGCTCCACGCGCAGATCGCCGAGGCCGAGGCGTCGCAGCGCAAGAAGGCGCGCTTCCTGGCGACCATGAGCCACGAGCTCCGCAACCCGCTCAGCGGGATCATCGGCGTCGCCGACCTCCTCGATCACACGCGCCTCGACGACGTCCAGAAGACCTACGTGAGCGGCCTGCGGACCTCGAGCGATCACCTCCTCGGCCTCGTCAACAACGTCCTCGACTACAGCCGCATCGACTCCGGCAAGCTCGAGCTCGATCGCGGCCAGGTCGACCCGCGGGTCTGCGTCCACGAGGTCCTCCAGATCACCGAGGCGCTCGCCCAGGCCAAGGGCATCGCCCTCCGCTCCGAGATCGCCCCGACGACGCCGGCGCGCTTCATCGGCGACGCGACCCGCCTGCGCCAGATCCTCCTCAACCTGGTGAGCAACGCGATCAAGTTCACCGAGCGCGGCGCCGTGACCCTGGCGACGGCGATCGAGAGCGTCGTCGACGGCCACGCGACGCTCGTCTTCCGCGTCTCGGACACCGGCGTCGGCGTCCCCCCGGAGCGCCTCCCGAGCCTCTTCGACACCTTCACCCAGCTCGACGCCTCGACCGCCGGCAAGCACGGCGGCAGCGGCCTCGGCCTGGCGATCGTCCGCCGCCTGGCGAAGGCGATGAACGGCGAGCTGACGGCGACGAGCAAGCCGGGCCGCGGCTCGACCTTCGCCCTGCGGATCCCGATCGAGCTGCCGCCGGAGTTGAGCAGCTCCGCCTCGTGGTCGCACGCGTCGATGATCGGCCGCCACCCGCCGCTCGAGGACTTCGCCAGCGACCACCCGCGGCGGATCCTCGCGGTCGAGGATGAGCCCGTCAACCGCATGGTCCTCGAGGCGATGCTCCTCGAGCTCGGCTACGCGCCGACGATGGCCAGCGGCGGGCGCGAGGCCCTGCGGGCGGTCGACGCCTGCGCCTTCGATCTTGTCCTTATGGACATGCGGATGCCGGAGCTCGACGGCAGCGCGACGACGCGGGCGATCCGCGGTCGCCTCGGCGACGACGCCCCCTTCATCATCGCCGTCACCGCGGCCGCCGAGTCCGAGGCGACGCAGGCCGGCGACGGCTTCGACGCCTACCTCGGCAAGCCGGTGACGCTCGAGCGGCTCAAGGAGGCGATCGCCGGATCGCCCGAGCCGACCCGGGCGTCGGCGTCGATGAGCGCGGCGACGCGGCCTCGCACGTCGCCGCCCCGCGCCGCTAGCTGAGGCCGAGGAGCGCGCGGACCTTGGCCTCGACGACCGCGAGCTCGTCGCGGCGGTTGCCGACGTAGGCGAGGAGGTGGAGGTCGCCCTGCTCGACGGCGCCGCCGTGATCGAGGAACGCCTGGGTGCGGATCAGCTTGTAGAGCTTGACGAGCTTGCGGTCGGAGACGAAGACCTTGTCCTCGGTCTCGAGGGCGCGGACGATCCGGCGCATCTCGGCGAAGACCGGCCGCGGGAACCACCGCGCGCGGTCGGCCCCCGGCTCGCTCGAGTAGCCGAACATCAGGTCCATGAAGCGGCCGAGCTTGAGGAAGTCGTCGAGCGACGCCGTGCCGCGGGCCCACGGCCGCTGGCCGCTGGCCTTGTAGGCCTCGTTCTGGATCCCGGCGTCGATGAGCTCGGCGAAGTGGCGGTCCTTCACCGGCTTGGTCTCGATCTTGACGACGAAGCGGTCGGCCATCGCCTCGAGCTCGCTCTGATCCGGGATGTCGTTGGTCGCCGCGAAGAGCATCATCAGGTTGACCGGCGTCGGCTGGCCGTCCTGGTAGAACTTGCGCTCGTTGAGGATCGTCAGGAGCGTGTTCAGGATCGCCGAGTTCGACTTGAAGATCTCGTCGAGGAAGGCGACCCGACACTCCGGCAGCATGCCCTTGGTCCGGCGGACGTAGCGGCCCTCCTTGAGCAGCGAGATGTCGATCGGCCCGAGGATCTCCGACGGCTCCGTGAACTTCGTCAGCATGTACTCGAAGTAGTCGCTCTCGCCGAGGCCGAGGCTCTGGGTGAACTTGACGACGAGGTCGCTCTTGGCGGTCCCCGGCGGGCCGACGAGGAGGAGCGGCTCCCGGGTGATCGCGCAGAGGATCGCCAGGTCGACCTGGCGGTCGCGGGCGACGAAGTACTCCTTGAGCTCGCGGCGGTGCTGCTGGATGCGCCGGCGGATGTCATCGATCTCGGGTTCGAGCTGGTCTAGGGTCCACATAGGGCGCTCCAGTCGGCGATGATCCGCCGGCGCAGGGCGTGCTCCTCGAGGTCGAGGAAGCCCTGGATCTGATCGGAGTGGCGGGTCTGCGCGTCGGCGAGGGCGTCGACGATCGCCTCGAGGATCAGGATCTTGTGGGTGTCGAAGTAGCGGTTGGTGGTGAAGGTGTCGCGGAAGACGTCGAGCTCCGCGAGGAAGCGGCCGCAGTGGGTGATCCGGGCGACGTTCGGCCAGTGGCGCAGGGCGCTGGCGACGGCGCACCCGGCCTCGCAGCGGCTGACGTAGTCGAAGGAGCCGTCGAAGATCTGGGCGACGAGGCGGCTGAGGATCGCCTCGGCGACCGCCTCCTCGCCGAGCTGGACGAGGCCGCTGGCGACCGTCGACTGGAGCTCGATGGTCCCGGCCGCGGTGTAGGCGGAGACCCCCGAGAGCGCCCCCAGGAGGCCGCGCGCCGGCTCGACGCCGCCGAAGCGGCGGAGCGCGACGAGGCCGCGCCGGACCGCCTCGGCGAGCTCGTGGACGCCGCCGAGCTTCGGATCCTCGGCGACCTCGACGAGGCGCCCGAGGAGGTGATCGAGGGCGAGGTCGTCTCCGAGGCTGGCGGCGCCGCGGATGCAGTGGCCGATCGCCTCGGCGCGGTGGCCGAGGATCGCGATGCTGTGGAGGTGGTCGTCGGCGACCGCCAGGACCTCGGCGATCAGCGTCTCTGAGCCCGAGGCGAGCGCGCGATCGATGCACGCCTCGACCGCGTCGGCGATGACGTAGTCGAAGTTGCCGGGCTTCGGCTTCATGACCCCCGCGAGGGTCTCCGTGAGGCTGCCGAGGTCGACGTGCCCGGGGAGCGTGTAGCCCTTGCGGCGGCCGGGGCCGCGGCCGCGCACCGCGTCCTCGTCGCTGGCGAGCCACAGCGAGCGCCGCTGCAGCCAGGTCACCGCCTTGCGCTCACGCGCGCCGCGGACCGCGTCGAGCTGCTTGTGGACCTCGGCCTCCCAGGCCTCGTCGCTGCCGCCCGAGGCCTCGTGGGCGAGGCGCCCCATGTAGAGGCGGAAGAGCGCGCGGTTGGGGGCCTCGTGGACGTCGAGCTCCTCGATGACGGGGGCGACGATCTCCTGGGCGCTGCTGCGCGCGCCGAGGCGGGCGAAGCCGACGGCGAAGATCAGGCGGACGTAGTTGGCCTGGGCGTCGAGCTCCTCGAGGCCGCGAGACTCGGCGATCCGCCACAGCTCCTCGAGGGCGACGAGCTGCCCCTGGCGCAGGCGCTCGCCGGCCTTCTCGCGGGAGACCTCGCCGTCGTCCTCGCCGACCTCGACGGTGAGGGCGTAGCGGACGAAGCGCGGGAGGTCGTGGAGCTCGGAGAGGCCGCGCTCGTTGACGCCGCCGAGGATCGCCTCCTTCGCCCGCGTCATCCCGAGGCGATCGCCGGCGTGGCCGTGCCAGGCGGCGAGCGCCCCCCAGGCGAGGCGGCGGGCGATCGGCAGGCGAGGGTCGCGGAAGATCGGCAGGGCGAGCTGCATCACCTCGTCGGCCGGCGGCCGGCCGGCGGCGATCCGCTCGATGAGGATCGCCGCGACGGCGGCGACCTCCCCCGGCGTCCGGCGATCGGCGATCAGCAGCTCCATCAGGAGGTCGCCGCCGCCCTCGCGGTGGAGGAGGCCGACGTGGGCGTCGCGCAGCGTCGCCGCGAGGTCGGCGTCGTAGGGGGCGCCGCCGTGGAAGAGGCCGACCTCGAGGCAGGCCACGCCCTCGTCCGCCTCGTCGAGGGCGAGCTTGAGCTCGCCGAGGCGCACCCAGGGATCCGGATCGTCGACGCCGCCGACCGCTAGCTCGCGCTCGAGCTCGCGGGCCTCGGCCCGGAGTGCGCGCAGGCGGGCGCCCTCGTCCTCCTCGACGCCCTCCTCCGCCGCGACCTCGTCGACGTCGGGGGTGATCCGCTGGCGCTCGCGCTTGGTCCGGCGCTTCGGCCCGCGCTCGCGCGGCGGCGGCCGCTCGGGCTTCACCCGCGCGACCTCGGGCCAGTCGATCGACACGTCCGGGAACTCGAAGACCGAGCGCTCGAGGAGCTGGTCGAGGGCGAGGCGGCGGTCGGTGGCGACGTAGTCGATCCAGCGCAGGAGCGGCGCCTCGTCGACCTCCGGGACCTTGACGACCGCGAGGCCGTCGCCGTCCTCGACGAGGAGCACCGTGTGCGCCTCGTCGAGCCCGAGGAGGCGGCGGAGATCGTCGCGGCGGAGCATCGGCCGCAGGCGGCGGCCGCTCGGGAGGTAGAGGTTGTCGGCGCCGGCGACCCGGGCGAAGCCGTCGACGCCGAGCGCCTCCGAGACCCGCGCGGCGATCGGCGGCACCCCGGGGCGGACGCGCTCACGCAGCAGGTAGCGGGTGCGCCGACCGTCCGTGAGGCGGGCGACGGTCAGGCGGCTGAGCTCGTCCCCCGTCGCCCCCTCGATCAGCGGCTCGAGGGCGAGGAGCTCGTCGGCGTCGAGGAGCCAGAGCTCGGCGTCGCCCGGCGGGCCCGGGGCGAGGCGGAGCTCGATCGCGAAGCGGAGCTCGCCGTCGACCGGGCGCAGGGTCGCGGCGCGGGCGTCGACCTCGGGGAGGAGCGCGTCGTAGATGCTCCGCGTCCGCCACTGCGCCGGCCCCCGGAGCCAGCGACCGGAGCGATCGACCAGCGCCGTCTGCTCGCGCCGCCGGAGGTTCGCCGCCGCGGCCTCGGCGAGCGGATGGGCGAAGCTCCAGGCGACCCACAGCGGGCTCGTGCCGTCGCGGGCGTAGACGTGGACCGGCGCGCTGTCGTCGTCGCGGGCGCGCATCAGCAGGTAGATCGGCGGCGCCCGGACCTTGACCGCGAAGAGCCGCGCCGTCGCGCCCTTGCCGACCTCGACGTCGAACTCGCAGACCGCCGCGTCGCCGCGCTCGAGGAGGAGGAGGCGCTCGAGGAGCTTGTGCGGCTCGTCGGAGTCGGGATCCATGACGAAGAGCGCCTCGTCGACGATCGGCTCCCCCGGCAGCCGCGTCGGTCGCAGCGCCTCGATCAGCAGCGCCGCGTCGCGCCGCGCCGGCGCCGTCCAGCGCGTCTCCTCCTCGCCGTCGCGCAGCGGGATGATCCGCAGGTCGCGCAGGTCGTCGCCGTCATGTGTCCATACGACCATGTCGAGGCCGCGCGCGACGAACGCCCGCGCCGTCACCAGCTCGAGCGAGTCCTGGGTGAGGACGCTCGCCGCGCCGTCGGGATCCGCGAAGGTCGTCCACGGGCGATCGACGAGGTGCGGCAGGCGCTCGCCGAGAACCGTCAGGGCGGCGATGTCCGCCGGGGTGCCGCGCAGGCGCAGGCCGATCCGCACGCTCTCCTCCCCGTCCTCGCTCCGGCCCTAGCCGGGGTTCTTGACCGTCGCCTTGCCCTTGGCGGCCTCGTCGTCGCGGACCTTCGAGGCGGCGCTCGGGCCCTTCTCGACGATCACCCGATCGACGCTCGCGGCCCCCAGCACCTCGTCGAGCGGGCCGCCGAGGAGCGCCTCGGCGAGCGCCCGGTGATCGCGCTCGTGCTCGTGCGGGAGCGCGTCGCTCTCGGACTCGTAGTGGATGACGACCTCACGCTCGCCGGTCTTCGGGTTGTGTCGCAGCTTGATCGTGACCTCAGCCATTGTCGCTCTGCCTGTCGTCGTCCGCGTCGTCGTCGCTCGTCTCCCCGGTCTCCGCCGGCGCGCCGCGACCGACGAAGCCGCGCAGCGCCGCGCGATCGAGCACCTTGCGCTCGAGGAGGGTGGTCGCCAGCGCCTCGAGGAGCGGCCGATGGTCGCGCAGGAGCTCCTGCGCCCGCGCCCGCTCGGCGCCCAGGATCGCCGCGATCTCGCCGTCGATCGCCGACCTCCTGGCCTCGGAGACAGGCTCGCCGCCGCGGCCCTCGGCGATGACGACGCGGATCCCCGTGCCGTCGGCGCGGCCCATGCCGTACTCCTCGACCATCGCCCGGGCGATCCGGTTGGCCTGCTGGAGGTCCGTGTGCGCGCCGATCGAGACCTCGCCGAAGATCATCTGCTCGGCGCAGTAGCCCCCGAGGCCGACGCAGATGTCGGCGCGCATGTCCGCCGCCGTGATCGCGTAGGGTCGGGCCCGCGCCGCGCGGAGGACGTAGCCGAGCGCCCCCTCCATGTCGGCGGCGATCGAGATGCGCTCGGGCGGCGTCGCGTGCTCGACCAGCATCGCCAGGAGCGCGTGCCCGGCCTCGTGGAAGGCGACCACCCGCTCCTCCGCCGGCGACAGGATCACCGCCGCCCGGCTCTTGCGCTGGAGGGCGCGGTCGATGTCGTCGCTGTCGAACTCGAGGCTGCCGGTGCGCAGCGCCTGGCGCTTGAGGGCGCGGCATACCGCGTAGATGTGGTCGCCGGTGAAGGGCAGGCCGCGGCCGCGATCGGCGAGGCCGTCGGTCCGCCGGACCAGGTGGTCGCGGAGCTGCGGGCTCAGGCCGAGGCCGAGCTTGCGGTCGTAGATGTCGACGATCGCCCGGCGGTCGTCGGCGTTCGGCGCCGGGATCTCGATGAGGAACTCGAAGCGACCCGGGCGCAGGAGCGCGCCGTCGAGGCTCTCGAGGAAGTTCGTCGTGCCGACGACGAAGACGGTCTCCGAGCCGCGAAAGCCGTCCATCTCCGTCAGGAGCTGGTTGACCATCGAGTGCTCGACGCCGGAGCCCTCGTAGCTGCCGCGGGCGTGGGCGAAGGCGTCGATCTCGTCGAAGACGATCACCGCGGGCGCCGCCTTGCGGGCGCGGCGGAAGACCCGACGGAGGTTCTCCTCCGACTCGCCGACCCACTTCGACTTGAGCTCGGGGCCCGAGACGATGATCACCGTCGCGTCCATCGCCGTCGCCATCGCCTTGGCGAAGAAGGTCTTGCCGGTGCCGGGCGGGCCGTGGAAGATCACGCCGCGGGGGAGGAGCGCCTCGAGGGCCCGGATCTCGCCGTCGGAGCCGAGCGACTCCCGGCGCGCGAGGAGGTCGAGGAGCTCCTCACGCAGGCGGCGCTTGACCTCGGCGTAGCCGCCGATGTCTTTTTCAAGGTCGACGTCCGGGAGCTCGAAGTCCTCGCTCACCGTCTGCCGCCGCAGCTCGCGGTAGACGGCCGCGGCCTGCGGGCGCCCGGGGAGCGCCTCGCGGCGCAGGCTGAGCTCGCCGAGGAGGCGGCGCAGACGGACCGGGTTGAGCCCCGAGACGTACTTGTAGAGGCTGAAGGGATCGAAGCGCTCGGCGTCGATCGCCTTGGCCTCGCGCTGCGTGATCACCTTGCCGAGGACCTGGCGATCGATGCCGACGATCTCGCGGCGGGCGGCGAAGACCCCCTCGATCACCTTGGGGATCGGGAAGCTCGGGTCGCAGAAGCCGAGGAGGATCGCCTCGGGGTTCTCGTAGAGGAGCGGAATCGCCTCGCGGGCCTCCATCGTCAGGGCGCTGTGCGTCGTCGTCAGGACGTCGAGGTGGAGGAGGACGATGATCGTCCGCTCGACCGAGCCGCGGATCGC
>JAGQIT010000623.1 GCA_020431135.1 Myxococcales bacterium
TAGCTCAGCTGGATAGAGCATCGGCCTTCTAAGCCGGCGGTCGCAGGTTCGAGACCTGCCGGGCGCGCTCCCTGGACCAACGAAGCCCCGGCCCGGGCAGGACGCCGAGTCCCGCCCGGGGCCGGCGCCTGACCTGGTATCGTCGGACGACCATGGTCGACGCGAACGAGGACTGGGGCGAGGACGGGGACGGGGCGACGACGGCGCGCGCGGGCGGGTCGATCCCGGGCGAGGTCGCGCTGGCGGGGATCGGCCTCGGGCTCGCCGGCGCCCTGCCGCTCACGGTCGGCGGGCGCTCGTTCTTCGACGTCGCCTGGGAGCTCCTGAACACGGTCGGCTGGGCGGCGGTGCCGATGCTCCTGATGGTCGGCGCGCCCTTCCTCCTCGGCCTCCTGATCGGCGCCGCCGGGCTCGCCCCGGGCTCGCAGCTCCTCTTCCTGGGGATCTCGGCGCTGGTCTCGCTGATCCAGGCCGATCTCGTCTACCTCGCGCTCCACCTGATCGGCGCCGAGGGGCCGGTCGCTCCCTACGCGCTGATCGGCTTCGCGGCGGTGACGTCGGTGGCGATGATCCTCGGGAGCGCCGAGCTCCGGGCGCGGGGCGACGGCCGGCGCCCGCCGCTGCGCTGGTGGATCCGCTGGGGCGCGCTCCTGGTCGCCGGCCTGGCGCTGTGGATCCGCCTGCAGAGCCTTCAAGGGGCGCCGATCGGGCTCGCGATCGACGGCGCGCTGCTCTCCTCGGTGCTGATCATCGCCGCGCTGCGCCGAGGTTGAGCGGCTCCAGGCGGGCCGCGTCGTTCGAGGTGGAGGCCGTCGAGGCCTCTACCGCGAGTCAGTCCGGGTAGTAGATCTCGGCCCGGACCGCGCGGTGATCGGAGTAGTTGAGCGGGTTGTCGCTCCCGGTCAGCAGGAGGTCCGCCGCGTCGCCCTCGGCGAAGGTGATCGTGTGCGCGCGGCTCGTCCGCGCCCGGCAGCCGTCGTGATCCTGGGCGAAGAGCGCGTCGATCCGCTTCTGGGCGCCGCTGCCCGTCCAGTTGTCGTCGAGGCAGGCGCTGAGCTCGGCCTCGCCGAGGCAGCTCCAGTAGATCGGGTCGCGGTAGTTGAGCGGTCCGCCGGCGTCGCCGTTGGCGGCCGCGTACCAGTCGCGCAGGTCGCCGTCCGCCTTGCGATCGGACTCGTTGAAGTCCCCGCCGAAGATCACGAGCTCGCCGTCATAGCCGGCTTGGTGGAGCTCCTCGTCGAGCTGGGCGATGTTCGCCTCGGCGCAGGCTGGGTCCGAGCCGGGGCCGCTGAAGGTCGACCAGTGGAGCGACGCGACGGTCACCAGGCGATCGGCGACCGTGTCGTGGAGGTCGACCATGACCGTCTCGCTGCGGGCCTGGTGGTTGGGGACGCACTCGCCGTCGACGTTCTTGAACACCTGAAAGACGCGCTTGGGGCCGGCCTTCTCGAAGCGGCCGACGCGGTAGATGATCGCGTTGGTCTGCTGCGCCTTCTCGGGGCCGCAGGGCGACTGCTGATCCCAGGGGTCGGGGTTGGCGATGACGCCGTCGTAGGCGCCGGGGAGGTCGTCGTTCATCCGCTGGATGAGCGTGTCGAGCTGCTCCGTGTTCGCGATCTGCTGCACGAGGAACAGGTCGGGGCTCGGGTCGATCGTCTGCATGTAGTACAGGAGGTCGGCCCAGTCGCCGGGGCACTGCTCGTTGACGGTCTTGAGGTTCTCGATGTTGTTGACGTAGACCTGGATGAACCGCGGATCGTCGTTGAGCGGCGCGCGCTCACCGACGTCGGGCGGCGGATCGTCTTGCTGCGCGCACGGCTCGACGGCGCCCGTCGTCATCTCGGTCGTCGTCGCGTCGCTGGTCTGCGCGCCCGTGCTGCCCGTGGTCGCGGAGCCGCCGTCGCTCGTCGTCGTCGCGTCGTCCCCGGTGGAGGTCCCGCCCGCGGCGGTCGTCGTGGAGGCGTCGCCGCTGGATGAGGTCGACGCTGCGCCGGCGCTCGTCGCCTCGCCGGCGCTCGTCGCCTCGCTCGCCGCGGTCGTGAGCTGCGCGTCGCCCCTCGAGTCGCCACAGGCGACGACCCCGACGGAGAGGGACGCGACGAGCCGCGCCGCGACGAGGGGACGAGAAGCGAGGACGTGCGCGTCCTGTGGAGTCATGGGGCGCGATGGTATACGAGGTCGACGAGAGTCGCCGCGCGAGACGAGGCGGAGGTCCTCAGGACACGCGCGACATCAGCGGGCGCTGGTGATCGGACCGCGCGGACCGTGGAGCTCGATCGCGTAGAGCACCTCGCCGCGACGCCCGAACTCGCCGATCGCTCGCGCCTCCACGCCCGCGCCGAGCGGCGCGGCGAGACGCGCGTGCAGCTCGGGCTGGGGCAGCGCGTGTCGGTCTGCGGCGCGGCTGATCGGCGGCGGCACGACCTTCAGCGCGTCGCCCAGGACCGGCCAACCTCCTCGACCGCCGGAGCGGAGCAGCCCCGTGAGCTCGACGAGCTCGCCCATGCGGCCGACGTCGCCGGGCGCCAGCGCGCGCGGCGTGAGCGGGGTCGGAGCGCCGACGATCCGCCAGTCGAGCACGCCGAGGTCGCCGAAGGCGTCGCGCAAGCGAGCGCGTTCGCCGAAGCGGATCCCTATCGCGCGGCGACGCACAACAAGGGCGTCATGAACGGGATCGACGCGGCGGCGGTGGCGGTCGGCCAGGACTGGCGCGCCATCGAGGCGGGCGCCCACGCCTACGCCGCACGCGACGGTCAATACCGCGCCCTGACCGACTGGCGCGTCATTGAGGACGCGGCCACGTTGCCGGCCGGCTTTGCCGCCGGCACTGCGGAATTGCCCGCATTATA
>JAGQIT010000624.1 GCA_020431135.1 Myxococcales bacterium
AGCCGCCTGTGCCAGAGCGCGGGGAGCCCGGCGACGGGCGGCGCGTCGCGGGGACGATCGCGGTCGAGGGTTCCGTGGAGGCCGGGGTTGGGGAGGCGGACGCGAGCGCCACGTCGAGCGCCGGTCCGGACACTCCGACAGCGGCGGCCGCGGCCCCGCTCCTCACCGCCGCCGAGCTCGAGCGGCCGCTCCTGCGCCGCGAGGATCTCCCTCCAGGCTACTTCCTCTCCGGCGCCGAGCTCGGCCCGCGCTCGGCCTCCCGGCGCTGGAGCGCGCCGACCCCCGAGGTCGAGCTCGGGGCGATCGAGCTCCTCCACGTCGACACCCGCGGCGGTCGGCCGCCGGAGCGCGACCTCAGCGAGGGCCTCGGCCCGCTCGACGATCACCTCGGCCTCGGCGAGGCCGGCGATCGCGTCCGCCTCTACGGCGGCACCCCCAAGGCCGAGCTCGGCCTGAGGCCGCGGCTCAGCTACATCGCCGTCGTCGAGCGCGGCCCCAGCCTCCTCAAGATCAAGATCATCGAGGGCGCGGAGGCGGACGCCGGGGCCCTGATCCCGACCGCCCTGCGGCCGCTCGTCGAGCGCTCGCTCGTCCGCCTCGGGCGGGCGCCGGATCCCTCGCCGGCCGCGCTCCAGCCCCTCAGCCGCGAGAAGCTCGCCATGACCCTGCTGCTCGCGGAGGACGTCGTGCCGCTGCCGGGGCCGCGGCCCGAGAAGGCGCCGAGCTCCGACGGCGATGCCTACCGCGCGGCGGCGGCGGAGGCCGGAGCCGCCGCGTCGGTCGTCCAGACCTGGCGCGGTCGCGGCGGCGAGACCCGCGGGACGAGCCTCGCCCAGGTCGTCGATCGCCGGGCGACCTTCGCCAGCGAGGCCGAGGCCCAGCGCTTCATCGCTCGCCGCCTCGCGGGCGACGCGGACTTCGAGGCCGCCACCCGCCACGTCGCGCGTGAGCGCAGCGGCGGCCCCGAGGGGATCGCCGCGGTCGCCGACAGCGAAGACGACGAGGACCTCAAGCGCGCCGCCCTCGAGATCGTCGACGACGCCGCCGTCACCTACCGGATCCTCGACCTCGCGCCGTGGGTCCGCCGCCTCGTCTCGCGGCCGACGCGGACCGGCGACGGGCAGGTCGTCGGCGGGCGCTACCTGGCGATCGGCCGCGCCGGGTCGCTCGTCGCCGAGGTCGAGGTGCTCGCCTACCACGGCGCCGGCGCGTCGGAGGTCGCCGCCTCGCGGGTCCTGGAGCTCCTCGATCTCGGCCTCGATCGGGCGGTCGACGCGGTGGAGGGGGCCGCCCCGAAGGCGCCGGTGCTCGTCGTCCCCGAGGCCGACCCTGGCGCGAGCGGCCTCCAGATCACCGGCTCGGGCCCCGGGGGGTCGCGCAGCCGCAGCCGCCAGATCCGCGACTACTGGCGCAGCCCGCCCAAGGAGGGCATCGGCTGGGTCGGCTTCTACTACGGCGGTCCGGCGTCGAGGCAGGACATCGAGGGCGTCGCCGTGCGCTCGCGCTACACCCTGAACTTCGACGCCGCCGTGCTCATCCGCCCGCGGATCTACTTCGGCTTCGCCTACCGCCGGAGCAAGTGGCGGACGGTCGACGTCGACCCGGCGCTGAACCTCAACATCAACCGCCTCGAGGTCTACTACGGCCTGCCGCTCCTCGCCCTGCCGCCGACGTGGCGCGTGCGCCCGGAGCTCTACGGGATCGCCGGCCTCGGCTTCGGCTGGGCGGTCGCCCGCTTCGCCTACGACGACGGGGGCAGCGACGTCGACGCCTCGGTCGGCGGCGGCGCGATCCTCGGGGCCGAGGCCGCGCTCGACGTCCGCACCGGCGAGAAGTACGGCGTGCGCCTGCGCGGCGGGGTGATCCGCGGCCTCTACAGCTACGCCCAGGACCACCTCGCCGAGCGCCGCTTCGCCGACAGCCTGCAGTGGTTCGCCGGGCTCAGCGTCGGCTTCTACTGAGCGAGCTGCGAACCCGGGCGGCGCGGGTCCGGACGACCTCACGGGAGCGACGGACACGCGCGCGCGAGGACGACCTCGCTGTCAGCAGCCCTTCGCCCCTTCGCTCGTCGACTCCGATCGCTCCCGCGAGACTCGCAATTCTAGCCCGCCGACGAGAGGGCAGCCGGGTGCCAGGCAGTCGCGCCTCAAGGGCTCCTTCGTCTGTCGTCGCCGCCGCAGGGGTCGGGCGCGCCCCTAGCGAGGGGTCCCCGTCGGCCCTTGTGCGCTCGCCCTCGGCGGGGCCGTGCGTGCCGCGAGCGCGGCGCTTGACCGCCGCCGCCGCGGCGAGCCAGGCTGCGCCGAATGGCGGCCCCGAAGCACTCGAACTACATCACCCGTGACGGCTACGCCAAGCTCAGGGCGGAGCTCGATCACCTGTGGAAGGTCGAGCGCCCGCGGGTGACCCAGGAGGTCGCGGCCGCGGCCGCGCTCGGCGATCGCTCCGAGAACGCCGAGTACATCTACGGAAAAAAGCGCCTGCGGGAGATCGACCGCCGCCTGCGCTA
>JAGQIT010000625.1 GCA_020431135.1 Myxococcales bacterium
CGGGCGGCCCAGCGCTCGAAGTCGGCGACGAGCTGGCTCGCGCAGCGGGCCCCCGTGTTGCCGCCGTCCATCCGCTTGAGGCTCGCCTTGCCGGCCTTGGCGACGACGGCGAAGCGGAAGGAGGTGCCGTAGCCGCGGCTGAGGTCGGCGCAGGCGGCCGGCGGCTTGCTCTCCTGGCGGCGGGCCCAGGCCTTTGCCTTGGCTTGGCTGAGCGGCCGGCGCTGCTTCGGACCGGGGCCGGCCTCGGGGTCGTCCGCGCCGCCCGAGCTCGCTTCACTGTCCTCGTCGTCGCTCGTGTCGCCGGTGTCGCCGGTGTCGCCCGTGTCACTGGCGCCCGCAGCAGCGCTGACGTCGGCGCCCTCCGTGTCGGGGGTCGTCGTGCTCGCGTCGCTGACCCTTTGGACAGGAGTGCCCGGCGGCGAGGCCTCGACGCCGGGGCGCCCCGCGGCCGCCGCGATCGCCGGCGGATCGTCGGGTGGGCTCGCCTCCTCGCGCTGGGCGAGGGCGAGGGCGACGACGGCGGCGAGGGCGACGATCGCGACGGCGAGGGCGACGAGGGCCCCAGGGCGGCGCTGGGGCGGCGCCTCGGGGAGCGGCACCGAGTAGAGGGTCTTGGCGAGCGACGTCGGGACCGACTCGGGGGTCGGCTCGCCGTCAGCCTCGAGCACGTCGGCGGGGTCGCTCGCCAGGCGCGTCGCGTGCAGCACCGGAGCGGCCGCCGGCGACACGGGGTAGGGCTTGGTCGCGCCGATCGTCGGCGACGCCGCGGCGTCGCCGATCTCGAGGGCCTCGAGGGCGCAGCGCAGCGCGGTCGCCGAGGGGAAGCGCGCGTCGATGTCGCGGTGCATCGCTCGGGCGACGAGCGCGGCGACCTCGGGGGCGACGCCGTAGTCGGTCAGCGGCGGCACGGGTCCGATCTGGATCGCCGACAGCACCTGCAGCGCGTTCTCGCCGTCGAAGGGGTTGTGGCCGGCGAGCATCTCGTAGAGGAGCACGCCGACCGCGTAGACGTCCGCGCGGTGATCGGCCTTCTCGCCGCGGGCCTGCTGCGGCGACATATAGAGCGCGGTGCCGAGGACGAAGCCGGTGGTCGTCAGGCGCGCGTCCTGGCCCTTCTCCTGGCGGGCGATGCCGAAGTCGAGGAGCTTGAGGAAGTCAGGGTCGCCGCCGAGCTCGACGAGGTAGCAATTCTCCGGCTTGAGGTCGCGGTGGATGATCCCGCGCTCGTGAGCCCGCTCGAGGACCCTGCACAGCTGGACGGCGATGTGGCGGGCGCGGCTCCAGGGCAGTCGGCGCCTGCGGGCGAGGAGCTCGGAGAGATCGTGCCCCTGGAGGAGCTCCATCGTGTAGTAGGGGGCGCCGTCGTCGAGGCGGCCGCGATCGAAGACGCGGACGACGTTGGGGTGATCGAGGCCGGCGGCCCAGGCGGCCTCCCGGAGGAAGCGCTCGACCGCCTCGGCGTTGGCGTGGAGCTCCGGCTGGAGCACCTTGAGGGCGCAGCGGCGGCCGAGCTCGAGATCCTCGACCTCGTAGACGCGGCCCATGCCGCCCTCGCCGATCCGACGGACGACGCGGTAGCGGCCGAGCTGGAGGGGAGCCGGCTCGCTCTGCGGCGGGGTCAACTGACGGGACACTACCGCCCGCGAGTATAGCGGCCGGCGGCCGCGTCGAGCGTGCGCGGTTACGACATGTCCATAGGGTCACCTATCCATCTGCAGAGGCGGCGCGGTGTCGCCCGCGCGCCGGCTGTGACGCTGGCGGAACGCGGATCTGATACGCTCCCTCGTCGATGGTTGGCTCCTGGCTCGCGCTCGTCCTCACGACCTCCGCGGCGACGCGGGCGTCGGCGCCGGTCGACGAGGGGCGCCAGCTCGAGCTCAACCGCGAGGCGCGGGCGCAGCAGGAGGCCGGCGATCTGCTCGCCGCGGCCGACACCTGGATCGAGGCGCTGGCCCTTGCGGTGACCGATCTCGACGTCCAAAACCACTTCTGCGGGGCGATCGGCGCGCTCGATCGCGGCCTCGACGAGGGGGGCGATCGCGAGGCGATCGGCGCCCGCGTCGACGCCAACCGCGACGCCCTCGAGGCGAGCGCGGCGCGGTTGCGCCGGGTCGACGCCGTCGACAACGAGATCTGCCTCGCGCAGTGGGAGGGCCTCGCCGAGGCGTTCCCGGCGGCGGTCGAGGAGATCGAGGCGCCTGTGGAGGAGACGCCGGAGGTGAGCGAGCCGCCGCCGGTCGAGCCGAGCCGACCGACGACCGACGACCGGCGCCTGCGGATTGGGCTGATCGCCGCCGGGGCGGTCACCGTGAGCGGCGCGGCGGCGGCCCTGGCGACGGGCTTCGGCGCCGCCCACGACCCGAGCGGCGGCTTCCAGGGCTTCGCCTACCGGCGGGTCTACGACGCGGCGCCGCCCGAGCTGCGCGACTCGGGCGCAGAGCTGTGCGAGGGGGCGACGGGCGAGGTCGCCGACGCCTGCAGCGGCTACACGCACACCCGCCGAGCCTTCATCGCGACGGCGACGATCACCGGCCTCGGCGCGGTCGCGACCGGCGTGTTCGCGGCGCTTCTCCTCCGCCGCGGCCGCTCCCTCGGGTCGCAGCGCGCCGGCCTCCGGATCGCGCCGGGGGTCGGCGGCGCCTCCCTCAGCCTGTCCTTTTGAGGTGCGCGGATGCTCGGCGGTGACACTCTTTGGCTGCGGAGGGCGAGGCGCGGCGGGCTCGCGCTCGCGGGGCTCTGCGTCGGCTGCAACCTGGTCTTTGGGACCGAGGGCCTCGAGACCGAGAGCGACGGATCGACCGGCGACGCGACGGCGACGGCGACGGCGACGACCGGCGAGCCGGGGGAGCCGTGCGGGACCACGCCGACCGCGACCTTCAACACGGGCGCGCCGGAGGCGATGATCGCGGCGCTCCTCGCCGTCGACGACGACCCCGCGGGCTCGCTGATCGTCGCCGGGACGACGCGCAAGGAGCTCAACCTCGGGGGCCAATGCGAGGCCCTCATGCAGTCTGAGGCGGCGGGCTTCGTCGCCCGCTTCAGCGTCGACGGCGAGTGCCTCGCGGCCGGGATGATCGGGGTCTCGGGCGGCTTCACGCTCCTCGCCGCCGACTACAACCCGACCCTCGGCAGCGTCGCGGTCGGCGGCCTCCACGGCGGCGATCCCTACATGGCCAAGGGCTCGCTAGACGACCTCGGCGCGTTCACGGAGGTCAATCCGTTCGAGACGGGCGGCCTCGTCCGCGCCCTCGCGCTCCGCGACGACGACACGATCCTCGCGACCGGCGAGTGCTTCGGCGTCGGGGCCCTCGTCGTCGACGGCGACGACGCCAACTGCGTGCTCCACCCCGAGACCATCCTGTTGGCCTCAGGCGTCGTCGAGAACGACGCGGGGATCTTCATCGCGGGCAGCTACAACAGCTCGGCGGAGGAGCCGCTGCCGCCCGCGGCGGTCGGTGAGGAGGGGGTCTTCGTCGCCCGCGTGACCGGGGCCGATCTCGCGCTCAAGCGGGTCGAGGGCCTCAGCGGCGTCTTCCCGCTCGACAACTGGTACCGGACCTCGGTCGCGTTCGCGGGCGACGGCGACGGCACAAGGCTCGCGGTCGGGGCGGTGAGCGACGGGGCGCTGAAGATCGTCGAGCTCGACGCGGCGACCCTCGAGGTGACCGGCGACAAGACCTTCAACCCGGGCTGTGATCCGCTCTTCGCCAGCGATCTCATAGCGACGCCGCAGGGGGGCTGGGCGATCGCCGGCGGCGCCCTCGACAACGACTCGCCCGGCTGCCGCGCCCTCGGCGTGTGGGGCGGCGGCGATCCGCTCCTGGACCTGCCGATCGCCAACCCGAGCACCGAGGGCCCGCGCCCGCGGATCGCCGCGGGCTGCTTCGGGATCGCCGCGGCGACCGCGAGCCCGTCGACGCTCTACCTCGAGTACACGACGCCCTGAGGCGCCGACGCGCCGCGCTCGGTCCGCGCCGATGCCGAGGATGTCCAAGTGGACATGTCTTGGAGGGGGATAGGCGCTAGCGCAGGTGGCAGCGCCCGTTGAGGGCCTCGCGGAGCGTCGTGAGGTCGGCGGCGCTGAGGCGATCGACGCGCTCGGAGTGGCCGCAGCTGATGTCGATGTGGCTGAGCTTCGAGGGATCGGGCTCGGGGATCGACACGCGCAGGTTCTGGACGCGGCCGATCAGCTCGGCCTTGCGCGGGTCGCCGCTGTGCAGCGCGAAGTGGCCGTCGGCGGTGAGGTCGAGGTAGCGCGGCCGCCGGCGGAGCTGGGCGTAGAGGACGTTGAGGCCGAAGAGGATCATCGCCCAGCTGAGGATCGCCGCGACGATCCCGACGCCGACGCCGAAGTCGAGCGCGAGGATGAAGAGGAAGGACAGGCCGGTGATGATGAAGACGCCGGGGTTGACGAAGGCGAAGCCCATGCCCCAGGGGAGCTGCTCGAGGAGGGCGTCGCTGAGGAAGATCGGCGCGAAGGTGATCCGCGTCTGCTCGGCGCCGCCGGAGACCGAGACCCGGCGCGGGCGCTGGGCGAGCTTCGCCGCCTTGGCGTCGCGCTCGCGGCGGGCGAGCGCCTCGCGCTGCTCCTGGGCGAGACGGCGCTGGCGCTCCTGGGCGGCGACCAGCGCCCCGAGGTCGGCGCCGGGATCGGCGAGGGCCGAGGCCGCGACGGCGTCGGCGAGGGCCTCGCGGGCCGCCTTGGCGTCGGCGTAGCGATCGTCGGGGACCGGCTCGATCAGGCGGTCGATGACGTCGAGAACGGCGACCGAGCAGTGGACGCGGCCGCGGAAGTCGGGCTTGAGGCGCTTGCTCGGCAGGTCGGTCGGCGCGAGCCCGGTGAGGAGCGAGATCATCGTCATCCCGAGGGCGTAGAGGTCAGAGCGCGGCTCGCCGCTGCCGCGGACGATCTCGGGGGCCATGTAGCCGAAGGTGCCGGCGACGGTCGAGCCGATCGTCGACGCCCGGGCGGCCGCGTCCTTGACCGCGCCGAAGTCGACGAGGCGCACCTCGCCGCGGTCGTCGAGGATCAGGTTGGCGGGCTTGATGTCGCGGTGGACGACCGGCGGGTGGAGGGAGCCGAGGTAGGCGAGGATCTGGAGGACCTGATCGGCGATCGCGATCACCCGGTCCTCCTCGAGGCGGCCCTCCTCGTCGAGGACGCGGTCGAGCGGCCGCCCCGGCGCGAGCTCTTGGATCAGGAGGCCGGCGCTCTCGGCCTCGATCGGCACGAAGTCGACGTAGTTGGGGATCCGCGGGTGGTCGAGGCGCTCGAGGACCGCGGCCTCGCGCTCGAAGAGCTCGACGCTCTTCCAGTCGTCGACGTGGCGCAGGTCGAGCTGCTTGATCGCGACGTGGTCGCCGGTGCGGAGGTCGCGGGCGGCGAAGGTCGTGCCGAAGCCGCCGCGGCCGATGACCCGGAGGATCTCATAGCGGTCGGCGACGCAGTCGCCGGGGCCTGGGGCGTTGGGCACGGGCGGATCATACACAGGAGGTCTGCGGATGGGTCCGCGGCGGCGCCGCGCCGCGCGTTTTGGGGCGGCGCGGGCGGCTGACGTGGCGTCTTCGCGCCCGCGGGGCTCGGCGACGCGTCGAAGCGTCGGCGTGCGCGGGCTGGCTAGGCTGCGTGCGGGCGTCCTACCCTAGGAGCCCGTGGCGAACGTCCCGCGCGCCCTCGCTTGCCCTCGTCGATCCCGGTTGCCGCGACGAAACCCGCTGCACGGCGCGGCAAAGCGGCGTCTCGTCGGAGTGATCGGGGCCGACGATCGCCGCGCGTGGCCACACGGGACTCTCAGCACAGGCCGCTAGCGAGGCTGCTTTGGAGCTAGATCAGACGATCGCGTCGGTGGGTGCGGCGGACGGCGACGAGGACGCCCTGGCGCGGACGATCGCCGAGGCCGCGGACGACGAACTCGCGCTCAAGACCGGGGCGATCGTCGGCCGCTACGTCGTCGTCGAGCACCTCGGCAGCGGCGCGATGGGCAGCGTCTTCGCGGCCTACGATCCCGAGCTCGAGCGCCGCGTCGCGATCAAGATCCTCCACGAGCGCAGCGCCGACGAGTCGAGCCGCCTGCGGATGCTCCGCGAGGCCCAGGCGATGGCGCGCCTCCAGCACCCGAACGTCGTCGCGGTCTTCGACGTCGGCGCCTACGACGGGCGGATCTGGCTGGCGATGGAGCTTGTCGAGGGGCAGACGCTCGGCGCCTGGTTGCGGGCGGCCGAGCGCGAGTGGGCCGAGGTCGTCGAGGTCCTCGTCGCCGCCGCGGAGGGGCTCGCCGCGGCCCACAGCGCGGGCCTTGTCCACCGCGACGTCAAGCCCGACAACATCATGATCAGCGACGGTCGGGTCCGCGTCGCCGACTTCGGCCTCGCCCGCGCCGGCGCCGACGCGGTCGACGACGCGCGGGGCGTCAACACGGTGACCCAGACCGGGGTCAACTCGCTCCTCGACAGCGATCTCACCGGCATAGGCGCGCTCGTCGGGACCCCGCGCTACATGTCGCCGGAGGGCTTCCTCGGCGAGCCGGTCGACGCCCGAAGCGATCAGTACGGCTGGGCCGTGACGGCATGGGAGGCGCTCTACGGGGCGCCGCCGGTCGAGGCCGAGACCCTCGACGAGCTCCGTCGCAAGGTCATCACCGGGCAGCGCCGGCCGCCGAGGGCCGGGCGCAGGGTGCCGAAGTGGCTCGCGCGGATCGTCGAGCGCTGCCTCGAGGTGCTCCCCGACGCCCGCTTCCCGTCGATGACCGCCGTGGTCGCGGCGATCGAGGGGCAACGCCGGCGTCGTCGTCGGCTCTTCGCGGTCTACGGCGTCGCGGGGCTCGCCGCGGTGGTGGCCGCGGGCCTCGGTGTCGCGGGGCTCGCCGAGCGCGACGCCGATCGTCGCTGCGTCGCCGCGGGCGCGGCCATC